>CBFGNU010000163.1:0-9271 GCA_965650195.1 uncultured Mucilaginibacter sp.
CTATAAAATGGCCTGCGGCTACGGCATCCAACAATCTCCTAATCCTATAAATCGCAGTCAATATTTTGTTTTTTTAAATAACTGCCTATATTTGCATCGCATATCCGTTAACTGATACGGCTATAATTTTACTACTCGTAATAATAAAAATGGGAGCATACAACCTACATCATCTGCAAATGCATCATCACCGCCTGGTGATGAATAGATAATGTATGTTTCTACGCGAAATAACAACCCCGGTTTATATTTTTATTATATTACTTAATTACCTTTTTTGTGAAAACACTTAAAATAGCGATCCAGAAATCGGGTCGACTCAACGAAAAATCTGTTGAATTATTAAAAAATTGCGGCCTTAGTTTTGAAAACTATAAAAGTTCGCTTATATCTCCAGTTTCTAACTTTCCGCTCGAAATACTTTTCCTTCGCGATGATGATATCCCGGAATATGTACAGGACGGCATTGCCGATTTGGGTATAGTTGGCGAAAATGTGATAGAAGAAACCGAAGTAGCGGTAAGCTATCTGCAACGTTTAGGCTTTGGTAAATGCTCGCTTAAAATAGCTATTACCAACAACAGTGATATTACTGATATACAAGGACTAAATGGCAAATCAATAGCCACTACTTACCCGGTTATCTTGGGTAAATTTTTGGCAAAACAAAACATCGACGCTGATATACGTACTATTTCTGGTTCGGTTGAAATATCTCCCGGTCTGGGCTTAAGCGATGCTATATGCGACCTTGTATCAACAGGTGGCACATTAAAAAGCAATGGTTTAAAACCTTTTGCCGATGTAATGGCATCAGAAGCGGTATTGATAGGTTCAAAAGGCAGTGAGAACGACGATTTGATACAGGAGCTGATCCAACGTATACAATCCGTACTACGCGCCAAGGAGACTAAGTACGTAGTGCTTAACGTAGAAAGAGCAAACTTGCCTGATATATTGAAGTTACTGCCGGGTGTTAAAAGTCCATCGGTACTGCCACTGGCCGAAGAAGGTTGGGTAGCTGTACATACTGTAATACCTGAGCGCGATTTTTGGAGCCGCATAAGTCAGCTTAAGCAGGCCGGCGCACAAGGCATTGTCGTAATGCCAATTGAGAAGATTATTTTATAGTTTGCCCCCCGGGCCCCTAAAGGAGAGTACCGGATAGGGCGGCAATTATGGTTTAAATTAGGATATAACTCCCCTTTAGGGGGTTTGGAGGCTTATGAGACTTTACAATTATTCCGAACTTTCATCATCTGATATCACCACGCTGGTGCAACGTAACGTTGACCCGGCTAATGAGATCCGCGCTATTGTAGAAGAAGTTTTAGCTAATGTTAAGCAGCACGGCGACCGAGCATTGATTGATTACGCGCAAAAATTTGATAAGGTAGAACTCAATAAGCTATATCTTGGTAAAGAAGAACTGGCCGAAATAGCAGAGGCTATCTCTGCTGACCAAAAAGCGGCTTTACAAATCGCATATAATAACATCTACAAGTTTCACCAAACACAGATAAAAACCGAGGACAAGGTAGAGACCATGCCCGGTGTTACCTGCTGGCGCGAGTTACGGGCCATTGAAAAAGTTGGGCTGTACATTCCAGGTGGGTCGGCTGTTTTACCAAGCACCTTTTTAATGCTGGGGATACCCGCCCGTATAGCCGGCTGCAAAGAAATTGTAGTTTGCTCGCCGCCGCAAAAAAACGGCAAAGTGAATGCTTTTATAGCTTATGTAGCACAATTGCTTAACATAGATAAAATTTATCTTGCCGGTGGTGCACAGGCTATTGGCGCAATGGCATACGGAACAGATAGCATTGTTAAGGTGGATAAGATTTTTGGCCCCGGCAATCAGTTTGTAACCAAAGCTAAAACCATAATCCAGTCTACAACAACCACTGCTATTGACATGCCTGCAGGGCCGTCAGAAGTATTAGTGATTGCAGATGAGACTGCCAGACCGGAATTTATAGCGGCCGACCTGTTGGCGCAAGCTGAGCATGGTATTGATAGCGAGGCCATATTAGTTACTACATCGGCACAAATTGCAGAAGCAACTTTAGCCGAGGTAGAAAGGCAAACTGAAGTACTTCCACGAGCGGAGATTGTTAAACAGGCGTTAGATAATTCGTATGTGGTTATTACGGATACACTGGATCAAGCTATGGATTTCAGCAATCAATATGCACCAGAACACTTGATACTGGCAACGGATAACTGGCAGCAGTTAACGGCCAACATCATAAATGCAGGCTCTGTTTTCCTTGGTAATTTAACACCGGAAAGTGTGGGCGACTATGCATCAGGCACTAACCACACACTGCCAACCAGCAGTTACGCAAGAGCATATTCCGGTGTTTCTGTTGATTCGTTTGTAAAGAAAATAACGTTTCAGCATATTACGCCGGAAGGCATTAGCAATATAGGACCTTCTGTTGAGATACTCGCCGAATTGGAAGGACTGCATGCGCATAAAAATGCTGTGTCAGTTAGAATGAAGAAATAACTGTCATTGCGAGGTACGAAGCAATCGCAAGGATGCAAAGTTCGCGATTGTTGCGCTCGCAAAGACATAATACTAAAGCAATGTTCCATTTAAATAAAATATTAAGAGAAAACATAAAAAACCTCACCCCTTACTCCTCCGCACGGGACGAGTTTCAGGGCGAGGCCAGCGTGTATCTGGATGCCAATGAGAACGCTTATGGCTCTCCTTTAGAGGAGCAATACAACCGCTATCCTGATCCGCTGCAATACAATGTAAAAAAACGGTTGAGCGAAATTAAAGGCGTGCCTATCCGTAATATATTTTTGGGCAATGGCAGCGACGAGGCGATAGATATTCTCTTTCGTGCCTTCTGCAACCCGGGTTTAGACAATGTAATAATAGTGCCCCCCACCTACGGCATGTATCAGGTATCAGCCAATATTAACGACGTCGCGCTCCGCAGAGTACCACTTACTACTGAATATCAACTCAACTTAGAAGGCATTGCAGAGGCGATAGACGAGCATACCAAACTTATATTTATCTGCTCGCCTAATAATCCAACCGGTAATTCTATTAACCGCGATGATGTGGAAACGCTGTTAGCCAATTTTAGTGGATTGATAGTGGTTGACGAAGCTTATATCAACTTCAGCCGCCAAAAAACTTTCATACAGGAACTTACTGAGTATGCCAATTTGGTGGTGCTTCAAACGCTATCAAAAGCATGGGGCCTGGCGGGTTTACGTGTGGGTATGGCGTTCGCTAGCGAGGAAATTATTGAAGTAATGAACAAGGTTAAACCGCCTTACAACATTAACGAGGCCTCGCAGCAATTAGCGCTAAAAGCGTTGGAAAACGTCGATCAGGTTAACGAATGGATAAAAGAAACACTGAAAGAACGGGACAATTTAGTACTTCAGCTTAAAAACTTTGATTTTGTGCTGGATATATACCCGTCAGATGCTAACTTTATCCTCGTAAAAACAACTGATCCCAAAGCTATTTACAATTTCCTTGTTCAACGCGGAATTATTGTGCGCGACCGGTCGAAAGTTGAACTTTGCGAAGGTTCATTGCGCGTAACAGTGGGCACCCCTAACGAAAATAGCATTTTGATAAAAAACTTACAGGACTATAAATGAGCAACCTGAAGAAAATACTTTTTGTTGACCGCGATGGTACGCTTATAACTGAGCCTGCTGACGAACAGATAGACTCGTTTGCCAAACTGGAGTTTTATCCTGGTGCCTTACAATATTTACCAAAAATAGCCGCCGAATTGGATTATCAACTGGTAATGGTTACTAATCAGGACGGTTTGGGCACCCCTTCTTATCCGGAAGATACATTTTGGCCGGTGCACAATTTTATTCTTAAAACTTTTGAGAATGAAGGAGTAACGTTTTCTGACTTTATTATTGACAGAACCTTTGCTGCTGACAATGCCCCTACCCGCAAACCCGGCACAGCATTACTCACTGAATATTTAAATACTGAAAAATACGATCTTAAAAAGTCGTTCACTATAGGCGACCGCCGGAATGATGTGATTTTAGCAAAAAACCTTGGCGCGAAAGCTATTTGGCTTAATAACAAAGCCAATCTGGGTGGCAGTGAATTTACACCCGATCAGGATGCCGGATTGGCGGACGTTATTGCGTTGGAAACGACTGACTGGAAAGCCATTTACGAGTTTTTAAAGCTCGGCGAACGCGTTTTTGAAAATAGGCGCACTACCAAAGAGACCGATATATCAGTTAAAATCAACCTGGACGGTACCGGCGAAGCTAAAATATCAACGGGCTTGCACTTTTTTGATCACATGTTAGATCAGATAGCGCGCCATGGCAGCATGGATCTGGAAATTACAGCCAAAGGCGATCTGCATATTGATGAGCACCACACTATTGAAGATACCGGCATTGCTTTAGGCGAGGTTTTTGCTGCGGCTTTAGGCGACAAAAAGGGCATTGAGCGTTACGGTTTTTGTTTACCAATGGATGATTGCCTTGCGCAGGCAGCTATTGATTTTGGTGGGCGTGCATGGCTGGTTTGGGAAGCTGATTTTAAACGCGAAAAGGTTGGCGATATGCCAACTGAAATGTTTTGTCACTTTTTTAAATCATTCAGCGATGCCGCAAAGTGCAATCTGAATATTAAAGCAGAAGGTCAAAACGAGCACCATAAAATAGAAGCAATATTTAAAGCCTTTGCCAAAGCCATAAAAATGGCGGTTAAAAGGGATGTAAATAAAATGGTTTTACCGAGTACTAAAGGATTGTTATAGTTGCAGTTAAGAGTAGCAGTAGCACTTGTTGTCACTGCTACCTTTAACTGCAACTGCTACTTACAAAAAAATGATCGGAATAATAAGATACGGAGCCGGTAATATATTTTCGCTCACAGCAGCTTTAGACAGGTTGGGGGTGGAATATGGCATGGTATATACCGAGGCTGATCTGGCCAAATACAACCGTTTTATCATTCCGGGTGTAGGACATGCAGGCGCTGCTATGCAAAAATTACAACATACAGGGTTAATACCTAAGATAAAGGCACTTAATAGGCCAACATTGGGTATCTGTGTAGGCATGCAACTACTTTCGTCTCATTCTGAAGAGGGCGACGTGGAAATGCTAAGCCTGTTTCCGATGAAAACTGTTAAGTTCACCAGTGACGCAGAGCACAAGGTGCCGCACACGGGATGGAACAGGGTCTTCTCTGAAAAGCAAAATCCACTTTTTGAAAATATTCCCTACGGTTCACACTTTTACTTTGTACATTCATACTTTATTGAGTATGATAGCGTATTTACTTTAGCCGCAACAGATTACAGCACAAAGTTTTCGGCATCAATTTGGCGGGATAACTTTTATGGCGTGCAATTTCACCCCGAAAAGTCGGGCGTGTACGGCGAAACATTATTATCAAATTTTTCAAAATTATAAGAGACATGTATATCATCCCCGCTATTGATATTTTAAATAAAAAAGTTGTCCGCCTGCGCGAGGGCGACTATAACCAGGTTACGGAATATGATGTAACTCTGGAAGAAATGATAGAGAAATATCAATCCAACGGCACCAATTTGATCCATGTGGTTGATCTTAACGGTGCAAAAAACGATTTCTCTAATCAACAGTACCTTTTTGACGTTATCAAAAAAACCGATATGCTGGTACAATATGGCGGCGGTATACGTAGTATTGATAAGGTTAAAGAGCTAATAGATGCAGGCGTGCACCGCGTAATTGTTGGTACTCAGGCTATCACCAATCCGATGTTTTTGGATGAGTTGAGCAAGGCAATCTGTGGTAGAGACAAATGTTCGCATCAGGTTGTTATAGCTATTGATGTATTAGACGAGGTAATAAAATACTCAGGTTGGATGGAAAGTTCCCCAATCAAACTGATGGATTACGTTGATAAATGCCTGGCTTTAGGTTTTTTCAGATTTTTGTGTACCGATATTGGTAAAGATGGCAAACTTGGCGGTGCGGGGGTTGAGCTCTACGCTAAGCTGCTTGACCATTCTCCATTTATTAAATTGATAGCATCAGGCGGCGTAAGTTCAATGCAAGACGTTGAAGACCTGAGCCGTTTAAAGGTAGAATCATGTGTGGTGGGTAAAGCTATTTACGAAGATCGCATTAGTATTGAGGATGTAAAAAACTGGAATTTGGAATCACTAATGTCTATCTAATCCGCGAAGTCCTAACAAAGTCGTCATTGCGAGGAACGAAGCATCTCTACAACAGACAGTCATTTTGCATAATGATTAGCGTGTGCAGAGATTGCTTCGTTCCTCGCAATGACGCACACACCCACCGCTCATGCTGAGTAAAAGAATCATTCCTTGCCTTGATGTAAAAGATGGTCGCACTGTAAAAGGTGTGAACTTTGTTGATCTGCGTGATGCCGGCGATCCGGTTGAGCTGGCCTGGAACTACTCTAACCAGGGAGCTGACGAACTCGTGTTTTTAGATATCACAGCTACACATGAACGCCGTAAAACAATGGTTGAACTGGTAAAATCTGTCGCACGGCAAATAAACATTCCATTTACAATTGGTGGTGGTATTAACGAAATTGCTGACGCTGACGCGCTTTTGAATGCAGGTGCAGATAAAATATCCATCAACTCAGCAGCGGTCCGTAATCCGGCTTTAATTGATGAACTGGCCAAAGCCTTCGGCGTGCAGTTTGTTATAGTTGCTGTTGATACCCGCAGCATGGATGGTAAAAACATTGTACATTTGAACGGTGGCCGCATCCCAACCGAAAAAGAAACACTTAACTGGATACTGGAAGCCGAGAGCCGCGGAGCGGGCGAAATATTGTTGACCTCCATGGATCACGACGGTACAAAGGGCGGATTTGATAATGCTTTTTTAAAGCAGGTTAATAATGCCGTAAACATCCCGGTAATTGCTTCGGGCGGCGCCGGGTCAGTGCAGCATTTTGTGGATGTGTTTGAGCAAACTAATGTAGATGCTGCCTTGGCTGCATCGGTATTTCATTACGGCGAAATACTGATACCTGATTTGAAGGGTATTTTAAGGGGTAAAGGCATTGAAGTAAGATAAATTTGAGAACTTGTTATTGCTTCGTACTTCGCAATAACATAGATATAGACAATGAACATAAATTTCAATAAAACTGATGGCCTGGTGCCTGTGGTAATTCAGGATGATAAAACGCTTGAAGTGCTGATGCTGGGTTATATGAACCAGGAAGCGTACGATAAAACCGTTAAGGAAAACATCGTTACCTTTTTCTCACGTTCAAAAAATCGTCTTTGGACAAAAGGCGAAACCAGCAACAATTTTCTGCATGTAAAAAGCATACATATAGATTGCGATAATGATACCATCCTTATAAAAGCATCACCCGATGGGCCAACCTGCCACACCGGTGATCGCAGCTGTTTTAAGACGGATTACAATCAGAATTTTATAATGCAGTTAGAGCAGATAATAGCGGACAGATACGAAAATCCGCAGGAAGGCTCTTACATTAATAAATTGCGCGGTAAGGGACTTAACAAAATAGCTCAAAAAGTTGGCGAGGAGGGCGTTGAGACCGTTATTGCGGCTTTAGCTGAAACCGAGACCGACCTTATTAACGAAGCGTCAGATCTGGTTTTCCATCTGCTGGTTTTGCTCCGCGAAAAGGGTGTGTCGCTTGAAACTATAGCAAAAAATTTAGAGGGAAGACATAAATAAGTTCATGGTTGATGGTTCATAGATCATGGGAAATCTTTCTATGAACCATAAACTATGAACCATGAACCAACACATGACCGTAGAAAAAATAGCCGAACTTACCGGGCACAGCAATCCTATTTTTGCTTTGGCGCTCTCGCAAAAGCCGGGGATATTGTTCTCGGGCGGTAATGATAAGGGCGTGGTGGAGTGGAGCTTAAAAACCAACTCATTTATAAAAGTAATGTTCCCGGTGGCAGCGTCGGTTTATTCCATTCATTGCCCCGAAAACTTTCCCTACCTGATAGCGGGTTTGCGCAGTGGCCAGGTTTTAGTGTTTGATTTCATTCAGCAAAAGGTAATTAAATCGTTAAACCATCACCTTAAGCCTGTGTTTGATATTAAGTCGGTAAACAGCAAAAAAGAGTTGCTGATAGCATCCGAGGATGGGACAGTATCTATATGGAGCCTTGAAACGCTTGATTTGGTGCATACCATCAAAGTATCGCATGATACGGTTCGCTGTATCAGCATATCGCCAAATGAAAAGCAAGTTGCGTTTGGCTGCCGCGACAGCAATATAAACATTTACGACCTTGAAGATTATACACAGATAAAAACACTCAGCAGCCATACAATGGCTGTTTTTTCTTTGCAATACTCCCCTCTTGGAGATCATTTGGTATCGGGCAGCCGCGATGCACAGGTAAAGATCTGGGATACCCACGCGCTGGAACTGAAGGAAAATATTGCCGCTCACTTATTCGCAGTAAACCATATCGCCTTCCACCCTACCCAACCCTACTTTGCAACGGCCAGCATGGATAAAACCATCAAGATCTGGGGATCAGACGACTTTAAATCGTATAAGATCATCAGTCGCGAAAAAGGTTATGCATCTCACCAATTGTCCATCAATAAAATAGCATGGAACGGTAATGAACTTATCTCGTTGAGTGACGATAAGCGAATTATTGTTTGGCAAGTAGAATTTAGTTAATAACTAACTAAATGTTTGGGAGATATATTAAGTTTATTTAACTTAGTGAAATAAACCTTGCCAAATGCCATTTACAATTTACAAAAACCTCAGATACAGTCTGGTTATTACACTAATCTTTTTAATGGGCTGCGAGTCAGTACCCGTTAAAACAGGTGTGTGGAAGAACAAGGAAATCCCCGCAGATAAGGCGGAACAACTTCGTCAATTGAATACCGACTTGTTCAAGGCAATAAAAACAGATAGGGACGATGCAGAGCTGCTTTGTTCCAAAGAGCTACTGGAGCAGAAAAATATAAGGGTACAGCTGGATCACGTTAAAAAGTTGCGCAATGAAAACGAATATACCTTGTTAAAAGACTACTACATTGTTAACAAAGGCATTTCTGAAGATGGTCTTACACCAATAGATAATCCTGATATTAACTACGTACCGCTGGCAAAGGAAATGTACCTGGCGTTTTTTATCCCCAAACAAACAAAAAATAAAGTAATGCTAACCTTGGTCTATGCCAAATACAACATTGGCTGGAAAATAAACAACATAGCTATAGGCTACTATACACATCA
>CBFGNU010000164.1:0-9246 GCA_965650195.1 uncultured Mucilaginibacter sp.
CCTCGCGTAATAAATATTCCCGGGCAATATCACTATAGGTTAAGTTGATATCCGATATATGATCTACAATTTTCCTGTTTGTTTCTTCGGGCACGCGCTGGTCAAAACATCTGTTTCCTGCTTCCATATGAAAAATAGGAATGTGACGCTTTTTTGCAGGAATTGCACATAAACATGAATTCGTATCACCCAATACCAAAAAAGCATCGGGCTTTTGTTGTTCAAGTAAAGGGTCTATTTTTATCAAAATTTGTCCCACCGTTTCTGTAGCGGTTTTACCGGCGGCGTCCAGAAAAAAATCGGGCTTTCTGATCTTCATGTCATCAAAAAATATTTGATTCAATTCATAATCATAATTTTGACCTGTATGGACAATGATATGCTCAATAGCTTCCGAGTTATCTAAGGCCGCCATTACCCGCGCCAATCTTATGATCTCCGGGCGGGTGCCCACTACTGTCATTACTTTTAATTTTGGTTTCATGTTTGATAATAATGCAATGGTTGCTTACACCGTTTCCATATAGGTATCGGCATCATTGGGGTCAAAAAATTCGTTGATCCAGAATATGGTATACAGCTCTTCAGTGTCAATGTTTTTAATATTATGTGTATACCATACCGGCATGTCTACATATGATGGTTCATTCCCGTTAAGTTCAAAGTTAAGTACTTCATCAGTACCAATTCGCCTTAATTGTATTAGAGCTTTACCTTTAATTACTGAGAAACGCTCAATTTTACGTGTATGGAAATGGTTGCCACGTGTTACACCGGGTGCGGTAGTTGAAAAAGAAACCTGGCCGCCTGTATTCAAGCGGATAATTTCAACAAATGCACCTCGCTGATCAATATGTTGTTTAAATTTTACCGGCGAGTATTCTTTCTGATCAATATACGATCTAAAGGTATTGAACAAATTTACTTCAAAACTGGATCTCAGAAGCGGGATTGTACCGGATACAAAATATTGGTCACGATAATTTTCCAGTAGGCTTAAAATTTCAGTTACCTTATATTCATCAGTATGTGGTATAGTTAAGGCGTAATTACTTTTGCCGGCTTTTATTTCGCCTATTATTGCTCCTACCAGATCACTCACGTAAATGAGTTTAACATTGCCGTCCGTTTCAACTTTGGGTTGCTGATTATGGGTTAGCTGATGTGAAAATGTGGCAATAAAAGAATTGTAATAAGGGTGACCAAAGGGTCCGAAAACATTTGGAATGATCAAACCAGTAAACCTACCTCCCGAAAGTTTGGCCCACGAAATTAACAACTCGCGACCATCACGTTTGCTTCTACCATATAGATTATCACGTTCTTCCTGCGACGATGATGAAAAAAGAATGTGGGCCGTACTGGAGTTGCTTTCAAGCGCTTTTATCAACTTATTTACCAGTGCTATGTTAATATCATAAATAACTGCCGGGTCATTGTGGCGGTTTAAGGCTGCCAAATGCACAATTACATCACATTGCGATACAAATTGCTGTAACGCAAACTCGTTGTCAAAATAACTTCTTTCGTAGTTAACACGCTCAAATATTTCCGGGAAAAGGCCAAGCGTATTGTATAAATGCTGCCCTACAAACCCCTCCTGACCCGTTATTCCAACCCTGATCTTCATGAGCATAATTTCTTTATGGTTGAACAAAATAATCTAGCGGGAAAACGTAATCATCATTTGCAGCATTATCAATTGTATTATCTGCAAATACAAGCATATCAGAGTTTGGTTCTAAAGCCTGCATACTGGTCGCATAGCCTCCCGGCACACTTAGAACAGCACTATCAGCTTCAATTATATAAGTTTCGGACCTTAGATTTTTATCGGGAGTTTCCCAATCATCAGGTTTTATAACGTTTATTTTAAATGCGCCATTATTAACATAAAACCATCGCCGTTCAACCTTATGGCCGCGCCAGCCCCGTATAATTGACGTATCCGGATGTCGTATGCGGTAAAAACGCCTTACCGGCAACATATCAAAATCATTAACAAAGCTTACACGTCCGCGATGATCAGTATGTTGTTTACATTTAATAAGTTGCGGAATACTTTGCATTATTAAGCGTATTGAACTGCTGTAACATCACCAAACACTTCCCGCTTAATTAAAGGCAAGTTCAATAATAAACTTTTCATACCTTCTACGCCTTGCTGTTGGGTATTATGTGAGTGGTAATCTTCAATACTGGCCATGCTTGTTTCGCCTTCAGAAAAATATTGCGCGTAATTCAAATCGCGGTTGTCTGCCGGTATACGATAGAAATCGCCCATATCCTCTGCCTTCATCATTTCTTCACGGGTGCAAAGTGTCTCGTACAGCTTCTCACCATGGCGGGTTCCGATTATTTTAATTTCATTACTTGCGTTACATATTTCTTTAAGTGCCTGTGCCAGATCACCTATTGTGCCTGCAGGAGCTTTGTTAACAAACAAATCTCCCGGATTGCCATGTTCAAATGCAAATAATACCAGGTCGACAGCATCTTCCAGGGACATCAGGAAGCGTGTCATATTCGGATCAGTAATTGTTAAAGGTGCTCCTTCTTTTATCTGCTTTAAAAACAATGGTATCACAGAACCGCGCGATGCCATTACATTACCATAACGCGTTAAGCACACCGTTGTGTCTTTTGCATTTCTTGATGCAGCAATCGCAACTTTTTCCATCAGGGCTTTAGATATGCCCATTGCATTTATAGGATAAGCCGCTTTATCTGTACTCAAGCAAATTACTTTATTAACTTTATTAGCTACGGCTGCTTCAATAACGTTTTGAGTGCCAAAAACATTTGTACGCGTTGCTTCGATAGGAAAAAACTCGCATGAAGGTACCTGTTTAAGTGCCGCGGCATGAAAAACATAGTCAACCCCTTGCATAGCCGACCTAATGCTTTGCGGGTCGCGTACGTCACCAATATAATATTTAACCTTAGCGTTTTTAAGCGTGTTACGCATATCATCCTGTTTTTTTTCGTCACGCGAAAAAATACGGATCTCTCTGAAGTGTTCCGTATGTAAAAAGCGGTTTAGTACTGCCGAACCAAATGATCCGGTACCACCGGTTATTAGTAATACTTTATTTTTAAACATATTTTTTTGATAGAAGTAATAAATTGTAGTTAAATGGCTATCATCCCTAATTGATTAGCAATATATAGTCATTCTAATTTTTGTAAAGTTTAAAATGCAATTTGTTAAAGAAAGCGTTATCATTACTTACGCTACTTATAGCTTTAATTAATATCACCGCAAAGCTCCCATTTTGTAAAATCCATTTTATCAATGTCCATTTCTATAATCTGTGCGTGTTTAACGGTAGATTCCTTATCTGGGAATCTGTCCCTCAATTTTTTTGATGGCACACCACCATTTACAGTGTAAGGCTCTACATCCTTTGTAACTACTGAACCCGCTCCAATTATAGCACCATTACCAATTTTTACGCCGGTAATAATAATTGCGTGAGCACCAATCCATGTGTCCCTCCCTATTATAGTTTCCCTTATAATTCTCCTTCCCGAAAATATGGTAGGTATTCCAACTTTATTAAACTCATGATCAGCACCAACAATTGAAACATTATTGGCCAGTAAAGAATATGCACCTATCTTAACTTTTGGATATATCAAACAATTCTTTCCAATAAACACATAAGGTTCTGTAACCAGGTCCTTACTTATGCTGGACGGCCCACCAAACAGTATTGGCCGTTTTACATTATATAAAGAATACCTGACAATATAAATGAATGATTTTAAAAATCTATATACTTTCCTCATAGGGTTACATAAATTATTTCATTACAAAGGTTAGCTTTTTCAAAGGAAAAAACAGGAAAAAATATATTAGTATGTCCAATGGTCCGTGAAATGATGTGGAGTCAACCGCCGATCTGAATATTAAAGCAATCAACATAATCATAAAAATATAATTCCCATTAACCAAGTATTTAAACAGGGAAGTAATAAGAGTACTTATTACAATAATAAAACCGAACAAACCGTAAAATATGTGTAACCTGATAAATGAGTTATGTGGGTTGTAATCAACATAAAACATTGACTTAATAGTTGTTAACGGTGTACCTATCAATACATTTAGCGGTGATTGTATGGTAGTAAAAAAATAATCTTTGTTAACTGTCTCGCGAATATCTTCAAAGCCCATGGTCTGGAATCTGGATATTGCTGTTACAAATAAACTTTCATATAAATATATATACAGCGCAACGCATGTCAAAACTATAAAAGTTATAAACATAACTTTATAGTGAAATTTAAGATTTGAGATAAAAGGATAACATATCAAAAGAAACAAATAGGTTGATATTCCGCTTCGGCCTATTGACCATATTGCAACAATTAATGACAGCAACAGCAGTATAAGGCTTGGTCTTTTATTATTTTGATAGGATGATATTATCTGATAGCCTGTACAAATAAGTAAAACAACTGAAATAAAGTTTCGGCTAACTGAAAATATTTCATCAGGAGGCACCCCCCTAATAATGTAGTATAAAAAAAACAGGAGTATAATATAATTAATTGTTTTATACAGTTTGTGGTTGAGTTTGTAAAAAACCGGAACTAAGGCTATACCCCAGTATTGAAAGCAAAGAACCCCATCCTCTACTCGATAATTAGGACTAATTATTGAAAGTATCTGCGAAAAAACCAATAGTAAAATAATAATAACTGAAATTACCGATGCTGGTTTAAGCTTCAGACTCATAAACGCCAGGGCAAAAACCCCTACATTAACAAAACAAAGCGTCATTAAAGTTGATATAGCCGGGCTTTTAACACCTAACCAAAACTTCAGAAACACAAACAGCAAGAATGCCGGTATTATGGCTTGAACAAATAACTCGCTTTTGGGTTTAGTATACATTAGTTGTTATTGCAATACATCATTTACTTTTTTACGTGGATATGCGTCGAGTAAACTACCTTCAGTTATATTAATAACTTTTATTGAATTTAACCTAGCAAGTTTAGCAATCAGATAATGAAACTCTGTAGTTAAATGATAAAATTTCAACATAAAACCAAGCCGGTTTTCCATTTCAAGCCCTTCTTCGTCACTATCATCGTAACAGTGAGTAGTGGTACTTGTAGCAAAAACGTTGTAATCACATCCTAACAGGTATATTTCTTTAAAACCCATATACATGGCTGCTAAAATGGTTATACTAACAACATTCATAGTGATGCTCATATTTTTTGTCATATCACAATTCATGCTGTTTAAAGGGTATTTTTTGCTGTATAAGAAAATCTGTTGGGCGCTTAAGTCAAGCTTATCAACCATGTGTTTCGCTTTATAGCTCGTGAGGAATGTTGCTTTGCCGTTATATTGGTCTACAATCTCTTTAAAAGCCAGCTTATATTGACTGTTTTCGTCCCAGTAGTAATTATCAAACAACGAGTAATAGGCAGGATGTATCGACTTTAATTTATCAGACTTATAAAACGAATTTACGGCAAAAACAATTTCATTTTTAAGCGCATGTACTGTGTCATCACTAAGATCATTAATTGACGGCCCTGTTCCTATTACAAAACATCTTTGGCCCGCATGCTTGTTTTTGTAGATAACGTTTTTACCAATCAGTTTTTTAATTTTAAAATTAAAAAAATAAACCGCATCTGATACTAAGTTAAAAGCAAGATAAAGGAAACGATCTACCCGATCTTTAACATCAAATTTACTCATCAATTAGTTTGTTTTGGTGAAAAGAGAGAAAGTTTTATTACTATAATATATTATAAAAATACAGATCAGAAAATTTGAGAACAAGTTAAGATATGCGGTGTAAATCACGGAGTATCTTGTCAACAAAAACGACAAACCGAAATGTAAAATGGAAATACTGAATGTTATATACATCAATGTTTTAGTCTTATTGAAAAAAAAGAGATAATTAACAAACAAATAATATATGCATTGAAAAAATGCCGCCCCGCATAATGGTATAATATATACTATGGCACTTTGATACTTAGGGATATACAACCTGATAAGCAGATGTACAACAATAATACTGATGAATGTTATTCCTCCAAATATAAATGTCATTATTTTAGTTTGCTTTAGTAATTCCCTCCTTATTTCGTTATTACCTGCGTCTTTCAATCTTTTAAAAATAAATACCGAGTTAGTTGAGTTAAATGCAGTTCCCACCATCATTATCAGGCCCGAAAAATTATATATAAAACTATATGAGCCCAGTAATACCGGGCCCTGAAAATAGTTAATAATGTATCTATCAAAACCCTGCCGTATCCAAACCGTGCTATTGTGCGGTATAAGCGGCAAACCAAAGCTTAGTGTTTTTCGATAGTGTGCATTATCAGGTTTATTAAACTGCAGGTATCCGTTTTTGCGCAGATATATCAGATTGATAATAAAAAATGCTACCGATAAGATAAACTGTGCATCCGCTCTACCATACCATCCTTTATTCAGCGAAATACAAAAGTATAGCGTTAATAAAAAATTACTTGCTAACCAAGCCATCGTCATTAAACCGTACTTTATCGGCTTTTCTTCAAGTCTATATACTTCCAGATTTATTGTATAAAACAATTGAAAGAAACATATCAGTAAACCAAATATCTGGTAGGTTGTTGAAAAACCCAATAAATTAGTAAGGGCATCTTTAAATAACAGCGCAATTAATATAGTGGCGGATAGCACTATGGCTGAGATAATTAAAATAGCGTTAAGAATCTTATTTAAATATTTTCTGTTTTTTTTAAAATAAATTACGCTAAAAAACGACTGTGTGCCTAATGAAATTGTGATAGTTAATATTAAAATAAAAGTCAGGAAAAGGTTTAAAGTTCCGAAGTCTTGTTTAGTCAAATAAAGAGACAAGATCAAGCTGAGCAAAAAACTAAGCCCGTTGTTTAATGTTGCAAATAAGGTGAAGATAATTCCGTTTTTCAAAGAAACATTCCCCTTAATCAAATCCATTATGCGTTCAATCATATCACATCAGATAACTTGTCTTTTAAAGACGATGCAGGTTGCTAAACATCACGTATGGATAATTTATCTCTTGCCTAACATTAAAAAAGCTGAATATTAATTTCTATATTTTACAATAAGTGGTTACAAACCCGTATTACTTAAATAGCTCCATAGCAATTTCTAAGCGATAAATGACGATGAATACTAAATCCATCTTTATTTACCCCATCAATATCGCGGTACTTACCAACATATATTCTGTCGCCATTATGGTCTTTATCGCTACACCAAACAAAATCAAATTCCCAAAGAATTTTACCAGAGTGGAACCAGCTAGCAAGAAATGCATAGGTACACAAAATTGCGCTCGGAAAAGAGTGGGATTTTAAGATCAGGTCGGGGTTAACAGCACGGGTTTCCTCAATTACGTTTTTGCGCACCAGATACCATTGCTGAACAAGTGGAACGTTTATAAACTCCTCATTAAGGTACCAGTCCTGATTGTAAAAACATGGACTATTTAAACCGTCATTAGTGCCAAAGATATTCCTGAGCGCATTAATAGTTAAAGGGCGTCCATCACGCAATTGCGATACGCCCAATATCAAAAGATAGTCGCTATTAAGACCCTCCAATGTTTTAACATCAAAAGGAAGTTGCGGAACAATTTCAGGGATTTTTACTGCTAAAGCCTCGCTAATTTTATTAAGTTCATCTGCGCCAATAAAGTTGCTTCCCAATATTTGCTTAGCTTCGTCTAAACTTGCTCTTCTTTCCATTGCTGATAAGCTATTGCTTCCTCAAATGTTGCCAGGTGACCTAGCTCTGAATATTTTTCAATTCTGTCAAACTCTTGTTCAAGCCTGTCAATACGCCTACCCCAACCGGTTTCTGAAAACCACATCAGGTTTCTTACCGGCGAGTTATATAAAACAATATCCAGTTTTGAATCAATTACGGCGCGTAAAAAAGTTAAATAAGCGCGGTATTGATGTTCATGTGTTGCTACCAATATTAATTTTCGGGCCCAGGAATTATTTTTTGCAAAATTTACTACCTCAACAGCTTGCTCCCTTGTATTTTTTGAAACACTTTCATGAATAATGTCTTCATGGGGAATCCCCTCTTCAATTATGCTTGGCAATATATCACTTAAGGGATAACTACCGTATTCATAATTAGTTATACCGCCGCTAAAAATTATCTTTCCCGCCAACTTGTTTTTATATAAGTCAACAGCCTTTCTGTAACGATTTAAACCGTCGCCCTCCAGCAATACAATAGCATCTGACTTTTTTAAACAATCATTATCAACCAGTGCGATGAACTTCTCTCTGGAGGTCATACTTATAAGTTATCCCAAAAAATTGGCTGTCCTTTTTCAATATCAGTATTTGCTACTCTACCTGCCACAACCGGCTTATACTTAGGCAAGATGCCAAGGGCGGGGCGTAGTTCAACAATATCATTTAATGCTATTGTTGCTCCTTTTTTAATATCGTTAGCTGCATATAATCCCCTTCTTTGCACTGTAACTGTTTCGGCTTCTTCTTCAACAACAAATTTACGGGTACTGCCCATTGCCATTTCCAGCATGCGCACTCTATCAACCATTGTTTTAAAATCAACAACATCCATTGAGTGGGGATGATCTGGCCCTTTATCTTTCTTATTAAGTGTAAAATGCTTTTCAATTAAACATCCGCCTAAAGCAATTGAACCCAATACCACTACATCACCGGGCGAGTGGTCTGAATAGCCGGTTAACACGTCAAAAGCTGATTGATACGTTTTTAATACGTTGATATTAGCACTTTCAATCATAGACGGATAGTTGGTAATACATTGCAGTAAAATCAAATTTTTGTTACCTGTTGATTCAATTGTTTGTATAGCATCATCTATTTCAGCCATCGTTGCATCGCCGGTTGCTAAAACAATTGGTTTTTGCGTAGACGCAATTCTATGTATCATTTCAAGCCAGGTAATTTCGCCCGACCCTATTTTGATAAATGGTACATCTAATTCCATACAGAGATCAACCGCCTCAAAATCATATGGCGAAGTAGAGAAATCAATACCTATTTTTTTACAATATTCGTTTACCTCTGCATGCCATTCGCGCGGAAATTCAGCATCCTTAAAAACCTCATTTACCGGTCTGCCCCATGTTCCGTGCACGCCTTTTAACTGCATACGTGCAAAACCGCCGGCTGATACTATTTTTTCAGATATAAAACTCTGGAATTTGGCACAAT
>CBFGNU010000165.1:0-9217 GCA_965650195.1 uncultured Mucilaginibacter sp.
ATATCCGGTATTGGCGCTATAGTAACCATTGTATTGAATTATGTTTTTATCCCTAAATATAGCTACATGGCTTCGGCCTGGACGTCGCTCATAGCTTATTCAGGCATGATGATCTTATCATATCTGTGGGGGCAAAAGCATTACCCCATCCCCTATAATCTAAAAAAGAACCTTGCCTATATCGTGTCAGCAGTTTTTCTCGTTTATATATCATTCTACGTTTTTAATCGTAACATTTTTATAGGGAATGGCCTGTTAATTGCGTTTGCATCAGTAGCTTTATACTTTGAATGGAAAAACTTAAAGACTATTTTTATTAAATCATGACCATTCGTATTATAAATAAATCAAACAATAGTTTACCCGCTTACGAGACTTTACACGCGGCAGGTATGGACCTTCGCGCTAATATTGAAGCCCCTGTTTTGCTTAAACCGTTGGAGCGCAAATTAGTACTTACCGGTTTGTTTATAGAACTGCCGGAAGGCTTTGAGGCGCAGATCCGTCCGCGAAGCGGGCTGGCGTATAAGCATGGCATTAGCATAGTAAACGCACCGGGAACGATTGATGCGGATTACCGTGGCGAAATAGGCGTGTTATTGGTTAACCTGTCTGATCAAGTTTTTGAGATAAACCCCGGCGAACGCATTGCGCAAATGGTTGTGGCGAGGCATGAAAAGGTGGAGTGGCAACAAGTAGAATCGTTGACTGAAACCTCAAGGGGGGCCGGTGGCTACGGACACACCGGCAAATAATGAATAATTAAAAAGATAGCAAATTGGGACGCGCGGCTTTGAATATATTTGGCATTATGGGCAAAAAACAGATCAGTATTTTTGTGCTTCTTTTTGCGTGCTGTGGTGTGTCAATGCAAACATTGTATGCGCAATCGCTGCGTGTAGGGGCCAGAGGCGAGGAAGATGTTGAGCAAATGTTTTATGCCGCGCTTAGTAAAAAAACGGTAGAAGATAATGCCGGAGCAGCAAACATTTTTACTAAAATATTAGAGATAGATCCCGATAACGATGCCTCATTATATGAGCTGGCTAACATAAAAAAACTGCAAAAAAATTATCCTGCAGCTTTGCCACTGCTTGAAAAAGCAGTAACCATAAAACCTGATAACACCTGGTACTGGTTAGCACTTGCTGATGTGTACGAAAAGAATAACGACTTTACTAAGCTTGAAAACGTATTTGCCCAACTGATACGCCTTAACCCTGATAAGCCCGACGGTTACTTTGACAAAGCGAACGCCTTGTTTTTACAGGGCAAATATGATGAGGCGCTAAAAGTGTATGATCAGGTAGAAAAAATAACCGGCCCAAGTGATGACCTGACACTTAACCGCCAAAAGGTATATCTTAAGCAAGGCGATCCGGATAAAGCAGCAGCCTCGTTGGAAGCATTGATTGCTGCCAGCCCTAACAATATACGCTACTACTTAATGCTGGCCGACTTGTACAATTCGGTTAATCAGCGGGATAAAACGGCGAAGGTTTTGGAACGGGCTAAAAAGATAGACCCCAATAATGGGTTGATCCATTTAGCCCTGGCTGATATTTATCGCGATAAAAAGAACGTTGAGGGCAGTTTCAGCGAATTGGAGCAGGCTTTCTCAGTGCCCGAGCTAAGTATCGAACAAAAAATAAGAATAATAGCCGGCTACATTCCGCAGTTTTCTGATCCGAATGCCCGTGCAAGTGCGTTGGCGCTTTCAAAATTGCTGGTTACAAGTCACCCAGAAGATGCCCGGGCGCATGCAATATATGGCGATATCCTTTTACAAAATGATAAAGTAAGCGAAGCCAAAGCCAGCTATAAAAAATCTATTGCTATTAATGATCAGGTTTACGAGGTGCGTGAGCAATTGGTAAGGATAGCACTTGGCGAGAATGACCTGGCAACGGTAATTAAAGAAGGCGAGGAAGCTTTGTCGTTCTTCCCCAACCAGGCAACAATGAATTATTTTGTTGGCATGGCGTGGTTGCAAAAAAAGGATGCCAAAAAAGCACTTACCTATTTAAAAAATGCCGTGTCGCTTGAGTTGGAGGATAAAGAATTATTATCGCAGTCGTATTCAGCATTAGGCGATTGTTATCATGAATTGCAGAATAACAAATTGTCTGACGAAAACTACGATAAATCGTTACAGTATAATGCTGATAATGTTTACACCCTTAATAATTACGCCTATTATTTAGCCATACGTGGCGAAAATTTGGTCAAGGCCGCTGCAATGGCTAAGCGCGCGGTTGATGCTAAGCCCGATATGGGATCATTTGAAGATACTTATGCCTGGGTGTTATTTAAACAGAAAAAATACGCGGAAGCAAAAACATGGATGGAGAAAGCCATGCTGCACAATAAAGATAAAAGTGCAACGCAGGCAGAACATTACGGCGACATTTTGTTTAATACAGGTAATGCCGATGCTGCTTTGCAGAGCTGGATAAAGGCGAAGGAATATGGCGGAAAATCGGCAGTGTTAGAGCGGAAAATAAATGAGAAGAAATATAGCGAATAAAATAATCGTACTGTGCATTGTAGCGGTAATTTCAGTTGGTTGTAAAGCACGTAAAATGGTTACTGCCCCGGTGGTTACAGCACCGCCGGTAGTGGTTGATAACTCAACAGCCAATACTATTGCTGCCATTAAAAGCAGGCAACTCACTTTCAATACCTTTTCGGGTAAAGCCAGTGCCGACCTCAATATTGATAACGATAACAGGGGTGTTTCTATGAATATCCGTATTGATCGTGGCAAGCGGATATGGGTTTCGATAACAGCTTTGCTAAGTATTGAAGTGGCCCGTGCGTTAATTACGCCCGACAGCATCAAGATCATCAATAAAATACAGGGTGTATATATAAAAAAACCGTTTAGCTATGTGCATACTTACGCCGGCAAACAGGTTAATTACACCACACTGGAGTCGTTGTTGACAGGCAACGCAGTGCCTGAGTTACTATCAACAGATGCGGATCTGCAAAAGGGAGATAATACCATCACGCTCTCTGGCAAATTACAGCAACTTTTATATAAAACGATCTTTAATCCGGATATGAAAGTGTCCCAATTGAATTTGTCTAATAATGAGCAGCAGCAATCGCTGCAGGTTAATAACAGCAATTTTGTATTGGTGGACGGACGCACGCTTCCGTCGCAAATCAACATTAGCTCAAGCCTGAAAGAAAAAAAGATCGCGGTTAAACTGGAGTATTCAAAGGTAGAGCTTGACCGTGTATTGGAATATCCATTCAATATCCCCGAAACCTATACACCTGCCAATTAAAATTAATACTTTTGAAGGGATGAAATTTTTAAAAGTACTATTCTTTTTGGTTTGTGTGATAGCCACATTGAGCGTTTATGCACAAAGCAGCGATCAACTTAAGCGGGATAGAGACAGGCTTACCGACGAATTGGAGAAGCTTACCCGCGAGTACAACGAAACGGTTAGCAACAAAAAGTCAACAATAAAACAGCTTAATATATTAAGGGCACAGATCAATCTGCGCGAAAAAAAGATAGACAACATAAATGCTGAGGTAAGAAATCTGAACAGCGAAATTGCTGTGAATACCAATACCGTACATAGCCTGGAGCAACAGCTTAAACAGTTGCGCGAAGAGTACAAGGCGATGGTCTTATTTGCCTATCATAATAAAAGCGGCTACAATAAATTGATGTTTGTTTTTGCTGCGAAAGACTTTAACCAGGCCTACAAGCGTTTAAAATATCTGCAGGAGTTTGCAGCCTATCGTAAAAGGCAGGCCGGATACATTGAAGAAAAGGAAAAAGAATTGTATGGACGCATAGTGCAGTTAGATAAAACCAAAGAGGAAAAGCGCAATATACTTTTAGAGCAGCAGAAGGAGAAAGAAAACCTTGGTAAGGAAAGAAGTAGCCAGCAAAAAGTGGCAAGTAATCTTTCAAGACAAGAAGGCCAGTTAAAAACAGCGCAAAGAGATCTGCAAAGAAAGATAGCAGCGGCAACCAAGGCTATCATACGCAAAGAGCTTGAAGAATTGCGGAAAAAGCAGGAAGCTGAAAGGCTGGCAGCCGAAAAGGCCGCGGCTTTAGCAAGGGCAAGAACGGGTAATAAAGATGTACCCGCTGCCGCGCCGGTTGTCCGTAAAACGGACAGTCAGGTACTCAACGCAACTCCCGAAGCCGCGGCTCTCTCAGTTAGTTTTTTGGGCAATAGGGGGCGTCTGCCATGGCCAGTTGCAGTTGGTCAAATTATACAAGGATTTGGCAACAACAAGGTGGACGGTATTAACATTGATAATAATGGCGTCGACATCAGAACCTCGGCAGGGGCTCAGGTAAGAGCTGTTTTTGAAGGGGAAGTACTTAGCGTGCAAGAGATAATGGGAACCTTTCTGGTGGCTGTTAAACACGGGGAGTATTTTTCGGTTTATTCCAACCTTCGTTCGGTATCAGTGTCTAAGGGGCAGAAGGTAAATACAAAGCAATCTATAGGGGCCGTTGCTACTGAAGCCGCAACCGGCGAAACGGTGGCTCATTTTGAGCTGTATAAAGGGAAAGAGAATGTTAACCCTGAAACATGGCTAGCCCCCAGATAGTTGGTGTTTTTATAAAATATTAATTGTTTATATTTGTAACCTTAAATTAAAAAAATAAGATGTTGAGCGGGGTGTTTTTATTTCTGGATATTGGTGGCGGGGAATTAATGCTGATACTTGGAGCTGCTTTATTGCTGTTTGGAGGCGATAAACTGCCGGGTTTGGCAAAGGGGTTAGGCAAAGGTATCCGCGATTTTAAAGAGGCATCAGAAGGCGTAAAACGCGAGATCAATAATCAAATAGATAGCTTTGAAAACAAAAAGCTCGAAGAACAGCAGGTTAAAAAAAATATAGATCAAACACCCGCAGAGTACGACGGATATGACCCTAACCGGTTTATTGAAGAAAAATCTGCCGGCGATGAATATCTTGCCAATAGCATGCCTGCAAGCCAGGATTATGTAACAGGTAATGATCAGGTAGAATTTGAAGAGAATGTTGAGCACGATACCCGGTACAAGCACGAGCAGGCTTTGCCCGATGATGAACCGCAAACTGCTCAGGCAAACAATAAAAAGATATTTTAGAACAATATATTAAAAAGTAGAAACCATGATGGGATTAGGCGCACAAGAAATTATTTTAATTCTTTTAATAGTAGTGCTGTTATTTGGCGGCAGAAAAATACCTGAATTGATGAGAGGTTTAGGTAAAGGCGTAAGAGAATTTAAAGACGCATCAAGCGGAGCCAACGAAACTACAGAAGAAAAACCGAAAGTTTAATACACTAAGGTACTCTGTTACAAGATCTTATTAAATATAACTTATCTGTTGAAAATTATATCCTTTTCAACGGATAAGTTTTTTATTTTAGGCCCCTATGATTAAATCTTACTCCTCTTTAGCTGAAATACAAAGTGGATTAAAAAGCGGAACCATCACCGTAAAGGCGTTGGTTGAGAACTATCTGGTTAATATAAAGGCAAACTGCCATCTTAACGCCTTTAACGAGGTGTTTGAAGAGGAAGCGCTGCAAAATGCCGAGCATCTTGACCAAAAATTAAAGCAAGGCAATGCCGGGCGTTTAGCAGGTATGGTTTTGGCTATTAAAGACAATATCTGCTACCAGGGGCATGAAGTTACTGCATCTTCAAAAATTTTAGAAGGGTTTAAATCTATATACTCTTCAACCATAGTTGAGCGCCTGCTCAATGAAGATGCTATTATAATTGGCCGTACCAATTGCGACGAGTTTGCCATGGGCGCCTCCAACGAATCCTCTTATTTCGGTATAGTAAAAAACCATGCCGACAATACCTGCGTTCCGGGTGGATCATCGGGCGGTGCTGCTGTAGCGGTACAGGCCGATATGTGCCATGCTGCTATTGGTACTGATACCGGCGGATCGATAAGACAACCTGCAGCGTTTTGTGGCCTGGTAGGATTAAAACCTACCTACGGACGCGTTTCGCGTTATGGTTTGATCGCCTACGGTTCATCATTTGATCAGGCAGGCCCGTTAACGCGTTCTGTTGAAGATGCAGCATTGTTATTAGAAGTAATGGCAGGTGCTGATGATTATGATAGCAGTACATCGCAGGTTCCTGCAGATGCTTATGGGGGTAAACTTGAAAAATCATCAGGCAAAAAGAAGATAGCTTATTTACGCGAGGCTTTAACCAGCAATGGTGTAGATGATGATGTAAAAGTAGCTTTAAAACTCAAGATAGAACAGCTGCAAGCCGAGGGGCATACCGTTACACCTGTAGAGTTTGACTACCTGGATTATATCGTGCCAACGTATTATATTCTGACCATGGCGGAAGCATCATCCAACCTGGCGCGTTTTGATGGTGTTCATTACGGATATCGCAGCAAAAACGCTACCGATCTGGTATCTACGTATAAACTTTCACGGTCTGAGGGCTTTGGCAAAGAAGTAAAACGCCGTATTATGTTGGGTACCTTTGTGCTTAGCGCAGGGTATTACGATGCCTACTACGCAAAGGCACAAAAAGTGCGCAGACTGATAAAAGAGCGTACTGAAAGCATCTTAAAAGAGTTCGATTTTATATTGATCCCAACCACGCCTGAGCCTGCATTTAAGATAGGCCATATCAGCGATGACCCTTTGAAAAGTTACATGGCCGATATATTTACTGTACAGGCTTCATTAGCTGGCGTCCCTGCTATATCCCTGCCCGCAGGCAATAACAGCAAAGGTTTACCGTTAGGATTACAATTATTAACCAGTCATTTCAACGAGCAGGAATTATTAAATTTCGCAAAATATTTCGTTGAACTATAAATATTTAATACTTTAGCAAATGCGTGTTTAAAAACGCACATGCTATTAACCCCTAATGAGAAAGAATGAAGAGAATAATTATTGTCGCTTTATGCCTTTTATCACAACAAACTATTAAAGCTAACGACCTTCCCATCGATAGCACAATCAAGAATAAAGCCGTTCTTCCTGTAAGCGCAGGTACTAACGATGCCGCGGCATTAGTGGTTAGGGAATTATTCCCAGGCAGAGCTTTGTCTCCTGACCCTACATCTTTTGCAGGCAAACTTGCTGCTATTCAAAAAGAAGTTCAGCTGGATTATAATGAATATGTACAAAATTACATAGACCTTTATACCCGCCACAAGGAAGAAATGAGCCATGTTTTGGGCTTGTCGCAATACTACTTTCCCATCTACGAAAAAATCTTTCGTGAAGCAGGCATACCTGAGGAAATAAAATATCTGTCAATAGTTGAATCAAAGCTCGATCCGTTCGCCGTGTCAAGAGTTGGGGCTACAGGGCCCTGGCAATTTATGCCTGCAACAGCTAAGGCCTATGGTTTAGGTATGGATAGCTATGTTGATGAGCGCCGCGATCCTGTTAAGGCATGTTACGCCGCTGCCGCTTATCTGAGAGATTCGTACATGGAATTTGGTGATTGGCTATTAGCCATAGCATCATACAACTGCGGTAAAAGTAATGTGGAGCGTGCTGTTGAAAAGGCGGGAGCGTTGGACTTTTGGGCGATAAGACAGTATTTGCCTACCGAAACCCGCAATTACGTACCGGCTTTTATAGCCATGTCTTATGTTATGAATTATGCGAACGAGCACGATATTGACATTAACCAGGCTTCGATATTGGGTACTACCGAAACCGTGATGATTGATAAATTTATCACTTTAAGCAATGTGGCAAAAGCAATGGGAATGGATGTTAAAGATCTGGCCGCATTCAATCCGTCGTATAAAAAACAGATAGTAAACGGAACACCTGAAAATCCACGCATGTTAGTTATACCGCGTACTTTTGATGTTGATTACACCACTTTATAGTCTGCTTTAACTGATCCTAACGCTACTATAGCAGTTCAACCAAAACGTGTTATCCCAATTTTTGCTCCAAAACCTACAACGATTTCGCCTACATTTGTGTCGTCATCTACCGCCAATATCCATGTTGTAAAACGGGGTGAGAATCTGGTTGACGTGGCATCTACCTATGGCGTGGATATTGACGATCTGAAAAAGTGGAACCGTTTGCGTGGATACAGCTTAACGCCCGGAAGAAAGCTAAAGCTTACGGCTGATGCTGTAATTGAGCCGACCGTTTCTGCCGATGCGGGGAGAAATAGTTGATCTCATAAGTAAAACGGGCTGTTGCCCTTATCTTTAAATTAAATTGTAGCCCGTATGTTACCGGGCTTTTTTAATATAGATGGCTCAAAACACATAAATTTGTGCCGAATAAATTTTATTATGGATACTCCAAACCGAAAGCAAGACGCGTTAAACTACCACTCAAAAGGCCGTCCCGGTAAAATACAAGTTATACCTACCAAACCTACCAACTCGCAGCGCGACTTAAGCATGGCTTACTCGCCCGGGGTTGCTGAGCCTTGTTTAAGAATTGCCGAAAATGTTGAAGATGTTTATAAATATACGGCTAAAGGCAATTTGGTAGGCGTTATAAGTAATGGCACCGCGGTTTTGGGTTTGGGTAACATTGGTCCGGAAGCCAGCAAACCGGTTATGGAGGGTAAGGGCCTGTTATTTAAAATTTATGCAGATATAGATGTATTTGACCTGGAGATAAACGCAACTACGGTTGATGAATTTGTAACCATAGTAAAAGCCCTTGAACCTACGTTTGGCGGTATTAATTTAGAAGATATAGGCGCGCCGGCTTGTTTTGAAATAGAACGCCGGCTTAAAGCCGAAATGAAGATCCCGGTAATGCACGATGACCAGCACGGTACTGCAATTATATCAGGAGCTGCATTATTAAACGCCTGCGAGATACAGGGCAAAAAGCTGGATAAGATAAAAATGGTAGTGAATGGCGCAGGTGCTGCGGCTGTTTCCTGCTCAAAAATGTACCTTTCGTTAGGCATTAAAAAAGAGAACCTGGTGATGTTTGACATCAACGGAATTATAACGCCCGATCGTCAGGACCTTGACGAGATGCGCCTGCAATTTGCTACGGACAGGAAGGATATAAAAACATTGACCGAGGCGTTAAAAGGCGCAGATGTTTTAGTAGGCTTATCCGCAGGTAACTGCGTAACGCCCGATATGCTTAAGGGTATGGCTAAGAACCCTATTGTGTTCGCCATGGCTAACCCTGAACCCGAAATAGCGTATGACCTTGCCATTAAATCCCGCAAAGATATAA
>CBFGNU010000166.1:0-9163 GCA_965650195.1 uncultured Mucilaginibacter sp.
AAAACAGCGTGTGCGCCGAAAACATTACCAATTGCTTATGCCACAACAGCGGGATAGCGAACACGTTGCTCACATTAAGCAATACCCAATTTTCCACCTTACGCCTCGCCAGTAACCACATCCCCGCCCATGCGGTTGATGATACCCAGGCATCCCAAACAGGTACGGTAGAGTCAGTAAAATTTTTAAGCAATAGATATAAAACACCCCATCCTACAAAAACAATAAGCAGCGTTATAATCCACTCGCGTTGATTATTCATGGATATTTTAACGGGCGGCTCATTGCGTTTTTTTATCCAGTACCACCAGCCGTAAGCACTCATTACCAGGTAGTAGCCATTTAATATTGATTCGGCGTACAGACCAACATCTACCAAAATATAAGTACCCAGCACAATGCCGATGATACCCGCAGGATATAGCAGCACATTATTTACTTTGGCCAACAACACCTCGGCTACACTGAAAGACACAGAGGCCCATTCCAGCAAAGATGTTTGCTTTACCTGTTCTTTAAATAATGTTAACCAATGTTGTATATCCATTTTAACTGAGTTGCAGTGGCAATAGAAAGCGGGAGTAGGTAATTAACTGCTACCCCTTACTGCCACTGCAACTATTTTTAGAACCTAACGTTAACAGATGCCAGGAAATTAACCGGCGCCTGCGGGAAGAAGTAATTATAATTAACCAGCGTTCCATTTTCAACATCGCCATAAGTGGCTCCGTTTGATTCGTACTTCGTGCTAAATATGTTATTAACCAACAAGCCCAAACCTATATTCTTTACCGCCTTAGTGGTAAAATTATACCTAAGCCTTAAGTCGTTCACGAAATATGCTTTTAAAAAACGGTTAACGGCATAAGAATTGTTAGCCACATCAGGCGAGGTTGTTATACCAGTTGGATTTACATTGGCGGTATTGTCAAGGTATTGCTTGCCTACATATTTACTTATCAAGGCAATGCTGCCATTTTTTATTGGTGAGTAAGCCAACTCGCTACCGGCTATTAACGATGGTGAAAAGGCAATATCTGTATTCTTAAATGTTTGTTGAACGGGAGCAATTTCATCATAATTAACATCATAGGCTGTTAGGGCCTGGGTTAGATTTTTAATTTTGTTTCTGCTTAGGGTTGCATTTACACCCCATTGAAGTTGCTTAGTGATCTTAACCCGCGCATCAACTTCAACTCCGGCCCTATAACTGTCGTCAACGTTTTTACGTATCTGGGCACCTACGTCGTTTAGCTGCCCTGTAATTACCAATTGGTTTTTGTAAAGCATATAGTAACCATTTATGCCAACGCTAAAGTTGCTTTGGGTTGTGCGGTATCCTAACTCAAAGTCTTTCAAATTTTCAGCCTTGGGTTTTGCCTGGCCCGCTAATACATCGGTATAATCGTTGCGGTTTGGCTCGCGGTTAGCCACTGCAAAAGAAAAATACACGTTGTTACGATCGTCGATGTTATAAGTGGCACCCGCTTTAGGGTTAAAAAAGTTATTTGTAACGTTTTCATTTACAAACTGCTGTTTATTTTCCGGTCCGTATATATTGTAATAAACGTTCCTGTATTGCAGATCAGCATATAATAAAAACTTCCCTGCAGTATATTCGGCACGACCAAAAATGTTAAAATCGTTCTTTTTGGCATTATTACGATAGTACTCATAATTGGGTGGAATGCCCGCGCTTTTCTCAGTATAAAGTACGTTGCCAAAGTGGTCGCCGTCGTATTCATTGTAAGCGCCTCCGAGGATAAAGTTTAGCTTGCCCGGTTTATAATTTAAAGAGAAGGTTGTGCCGTAAAAATCGTTGTCTAACCAACGGCGGCGTACCAGGTTGGTTCTTTTAATGGTTTCGCCACCCACAGTTACAGGGGTTATGCCATAGGTGCTTTGCAATTTGTCGTCTTTGCGATACTCTTCATAATAGCCGCTGCCTTTGGTGTAGTGCAAACCAACACTGAATGAAAGTATAGATGATAAATACTGATCATAAAATAACTGGTAATGGTTTTGTTTATAATCATCCACCTGGTCTTTATAGTATTTATTTGTAGAAATTTCGCCCAGCTCATTATACTTCCGATTACCGGGGATAGTATTGTCGCCAATAATGTAGTCGGGTATACCGTTCCAAGCCTGATAGGTACGCTCGTAACCTGTAAAAATATTCGCCCTTATGGTTGCTGTTTTACCGTAATAAGCGCCGCTTAAGAAATAAGATTTAAGATTTGACGACGCGCGGTTGATGTAGCCGTCAGACTGTATTCTTGATAAACGACCATCAAAAGCAAAATGACCACCCAATAAACCCGTACCTACGTTTACGGTGTTTTTAACGGTGCTGTATGAGCCAGCGGAGTTATTAAGTTCGGCGTATGCTGTATCCTGGCGTGTGGCTGTTTGTATATTGATGCTTCCGCCAAATGCGCCGGCACCATTGGTAGATGTGCCCACGCCGCGCTGCACCTGTATATTGTTAACTGATGAGGCAAAATCGGGTATGTCCACAAAATAAGCGCCCTGGCTTTCCGAATCGTTATATGGAACACCGTTAACGGTTACGTTAGTACGCGAAGCATCAGACCCGCGAATACGAATACCGGTATAACCTACGCCAGCACCGGCATCAGATGACACAACTACAGATGACGTTTGGCTAAGAAGATATGGCAGATCCTGACCGAAATTATTTTTTTCAATGTCTTTTTTTCTAATGTTAGTAAACGCCGTTGGCGATTTGTCTGAAGCGCGCGTAGCGCGAACATTTACTTCATCGGTTACAACAGCACCTCGGCTTAAAGCAAAATCAACTGTGGTATTTTTGGCCAGTGTAATGTTTTTTTCAATTAATTGAAAACCAACATAGCTAACTTTAAGTGAATAAACAGCAGCCTTTAAATTTGCAATGCGATAGTATCCATCCGCGTTGGTAACGGCGTTTTCTGTTTGGTTTTGAATGGTGATGGTTGCCCCGGGCAATGCTTCGCCGGTTTGCTGGTCAGTAACTTTTCCGGAAATAGATAACTGGGCCGATGCCAGGACAGGCAGCAGCAGGGCAAATAATGCCGTAAATAAATTTTTCAAAATGTTTATTAAATAAAAAACGTTAAACCATCTGCCCACCAGGGTTGAATGTGCAGTACACTTAACTTGTTATTACCTCTCCCTACGCCGGCATTACCCGGATCAGGTGTAGTTGTGTTGTGTGTTTCGAGTTATGTTTAGCAAGTTTTAACCTGTAACCATTAACATGTAACTTACAACTCAACATGGGTTTGATCTCAGCCTGTCTTTATGTTTGGTAAAATAATCTGCAGTTTATTTTATAACCAAAGCAAGGCACCCCTTGAGAATTATGGGGCAAAGGTATTTTTTTATTTCGGATTTCGGATGTTCAATTTCGGATTTTGTTTAATTAGGACTTATATCAAACACACCGTCTTCCAATCCATTGATGATTTTTGATGCGATTTCCGCAGCGTCGCCTGTATTATCGCAAATTATGTGCGACTGGACATTGTCAAACGCTTTATAGAGTCTTTGCAGTGGTTCCGTGTATTCTTCAAAAGCCCACTCTTTGCGGTTTGCGGCACGAGTGGCGCACAGCACCATATCGGGCCTTAACACCACATATTTTACAGGGATCTGTCGTCGGGCTGCTACTTCAAGTGCTTTTTTCAATGATGCGGGAGTAAAGGCGAAGTCAAGTAATACCGTGTGCCCATAAAGCGCATAGGGTATTGCGGCGGCAAATGTTGCGGCCGCAGTCATCCTCAGGTTCTCTTTCTCAGCAAAATCTTCCCGGCCTTTAACAATATGTTTCCAAAAGCTATCGCCTTCTATATGCACCAGCGGCTCGGGTAAAAGCTTTATCAACTCGCAAGCCGTAGTGCTTTTGCCTGCGCCCACCGGACCCGACAAAATGATGATGCCTTTTCTTTCTTCCATATCTACTATTTCAAATATAATTAATATGGCAAAGTCATTACACCTCCGGCTAAATTATTCCTGAAAACCTTTTCCCTTTAACCTTTCAGCTTTCGCCTCAAAATACTACTTTTGCAAACTTTACACTAAACACTAATATGCTACGTACACATACTTGCGGCGAATTAAATATCAGCCATTTAGGCCAGTCGGTTACTTTATGCGGATGGGTGCAAAAATCCCGCGACCTCGGCGGCACTACTTTTATTGATGTGCGCGACCGTTATGGATTAACCCAACTGGTGTTTAATACCGACAGCGATGCAGCACTGCGTGAAACCAGTCGCGAGTTAGGACGTGAGTTTGTAATTAAAGTTACAGGCACCGTAATAGAGCGTACAAACAAAAACACTAAAATACCTACAGGCGAAATTGAGATAACCGTAACCGACATAGAAGTACTTAACGCAGCCAAAATTCCTCCTTTTTTAATTGAGGATGAAACCGATGGTGGCGAAGAGCTTCGGGCCAAATACCGTTACCTTGATCTGCGCCGCAACCCTATACGCAACAACCTGGTTCTTCGCCATAAAATGGCGCAAGAGATACGTAAGTATCTGGATGGTTTAAATTTTATTGAGGTAGAAACTCCGGTACTGATCAAATCAACACCTGAAGGCGCACGCGATTTCGTAGTACCAAGCCGCATGAACCCGGGCGAATTTTATGCCCTGCCACAGTCGCCACAAACATTTAAACAATTGCTGATGGTTAGCGGTTTCGACCGTTATTTTCAGATAGTAAAATGTTTCAGAGACGAGGATCTACGTGCCGACCGCCAGCCGGAGTTTACACAGATAGATTGCGAGATGGCATTCATAACGCAAGAAGATATCCTGAACATTTTTGAAGGATTGACCCGCCATTTATTTAAAAATGTAAAAGGTATTGAGTTTAACGACTTCCCGCGGATGCAGTATGCTGATGCCGCGCGTTTATATGGATCAGACAAACCGGATATCCGTTTCGGGATGCAGTTTGTTGAACTGAATGATATAGTTAAAGGCAAAGGTCTGGGCATTTTTGATAATGCTGAACTGGTGGTGGGTATCAATGCCAAAGGTTGTGCTGAATACACCCGTAAGCAAATTGATGAGCTTACCGAATGGCTAAAACGCCCACAAATAGGTGCAACCGGCATGATCTATTGCCGTTACAACACTGATGGTACACTGAAATCATCAGTTGATAAATTCTATACTGAAGATGACCTGACCAATTGGGCCGCCGCATTTGAAGCAGAAAAAGGCGACCTGATGCTGGTATTGGCCGGAACAACTGATAAAGTTCGCAAGCAATTAAATGAACTTCGTTTGGAAATGGGGAACCGCTTAGGTCTTCGTGATAAAAACACTTATGCGCCGCTTTGGGTGCTTGATTTCCCGCTGTTAGAGTGGGATGAAGAAACAGAGCGCTACCACGCCATGCACCATCCGTTCACCTCGCCAAAACCCGAGGATATTGCTTTACTAGATACAAACCCGGGTGATGTACGTGCAAATGCTTATGACCTGGTTATAAACGGAACTGAAATAGGTGGTGGTTCTATTCGTATACATGACCGTGCTTTGCAAGCCCTTATGTTCAAACATCTGGGCTTTAGCACCGAAGAAGCTCAGAAGCAGTTTGGCTTTTTAATGGATGCATTTGAATATGGCGCTCCGCCACATGGTGGTATAGCTTTTGGGTTTGACAGGCTGTGCTCTATTTTTGCTGGCCTGGATTCTATCCGCGATGTGATAGCTTTCCCTAAAAACAATTCGGGGCGCGATGTGATGATAGATTCACCATCAACAATTGCTGACACCCAGTTAAATGAACTAAAAATTAAAACAGCGCTTTAACATTCTTTAACAGTATAAACAAAATAGTTAAAGTACTTTTGCGTTAACCCTTGCATAGCAAGTATCATAAATTATATGAAAAAATATTTACTGTTTTTCTGTCTGATCATAACCGTATTAGCGGCATGTAAAAAATCTGAAAAGTTCGATGCCGGAGCGCAAGCTAAACTCGATGACACGCAGATAACAACCTATCTTACTACAAAGAATATATCGGCTGTTAAGGACGCATCGGGATTATACTATCAGATAATTACTCCTGGATCTGCTGCTAAGCCAACTGCTACAAGCGGCGTATATATTATTTATGATGGTATACTCATGTCAACGGGCGTATCTTTTGACAGTAAAACCACACCTTATTATTTTCCGTCTCTGGACAAACTTATACAAGGATGGCAAATTGGTCTACCCAAAATTGGAAAAGGTGGCCACATAAAACTCTTTGTACCGTCTGGGCTGGCTTACAAGAACGATGGATCAGGATCTGTTCCGGCCAATGCGGTTTTGATATTTGATATTACGCTGGTTGATTTTAATTGATCTTCCTGAATTCGTAAGGATCTAATTCTATAAAGTCACTTACCTGCACTCTTACTGACATAACCCTTCCATTCTGTATAGTAAACGGGAAAACCGTTTTGCCATATATAGGATCAGAAAAAGTTGCATAAAAACGTGATCCTCCTAATGGCTGCAGTTTAGCAAACATCCGCGGATGATGCTCAAACCGCATCTCCAGATCATTATTCAGCCCGCGCGTTATTGAAACATTTCCATATAGGTCATTATGGTAGGTTCCGGTAAAATTACTCACAAACGGAATGGGCTGTAAATTCAACGCAACCGAATCTCGCAGTTTCTTATCAGTCTGCTGTTGCAAAGCTTTACCATTTTTTGCGCGGGTAAGGTATTGCTCGCTATAATTGCGGAATGGCAGCTTCAGGAAAACATCAATAAGTTCCCACTTTAAAGCTTCGTACAGGTCGTTCTGATCTGTATTGGTTAAAATAATAATACCCAAACGCTCCTCCGGAACCAAGGCCACCGATGACACATAGCCGGTAACTCCGCCATCGTGCATAACCAGGTTATGCCCGGCGTAATCTTCCAGATGCCAGCCCAATCCATATAAAGAGTAATCGGTCTTTCCGCTTAAACGGCGCACCATACCCACAACATCCTGCGGTGCGCGTGTAGCAGCAATTGCTGCAGCCGGTATAATCTGTCTTGCCCCTACTTTCCCGTTATTTAATAGCGCCATTACCCACTTGCTCATATCATTTACTGATGATGATATACTCATTGCCGGTGCCATATTATCCAATTGAGGGTAAGGTACCGGGGTTAGTCGGTCGTCAGTAAAAGTGTGTGGTACAGTGCGATTGAGCGACTTTGGCAATTCTGTGGTTAGGGTCAGGGTATTGCTCATACCCAGTGGAGCAAAAATATTTTCCTTTAAATAATCCTCCCATGATCTTCCTGAAACCCGTGGAATTATCTCACCCGCAGTTAAAAAAGCCGAATTGGTGTACCCCCATTTGGTTCTGAAAGGATACGCCGCTTTTAGCTGGCTCATTTTTTGGGTGATCTGTATGCGTGTAAGGTCGCTGTTATAAAAGGTAAAATCGCCCTGAAAAGTTTTTAAGCCCAAACGGTGGCATAACAGATCGCGGACAGTAGCCATTTCGCCGGCCGCTTTATCGTCCAGCTTAAACCAGGGGAAGTATTTGGTTACTTTATCATCCAAAGACAGCTTATTCCCATCCGCTAACATCGCAAGTGCGGTAGCTGTGAAGGCCTTTGTGTTGCTCCCTATCATAAACAGCGTATTCTCGTCCACGCGTTCATTAAGCCCCATCTCCTTAATGCCGTAACCTTTCATCAACACTATCTGATTATCTTTTACAACACAAACAGCTACACCGGGTATGCGCCAGGTGGTCATCGCCCGGTTGATGTACATATCAAGGCTATCCCGAGTAAACGAACTCCTATCCACACGCTGACCATATGCAACAATAGCGAAGCACATACAGCCAATCATCAATACAACTCTTCTCATACAAAACAACTGTCTATATATTAGGTTTATAATAGCGTAATTATCGTTTAGGTTTTCGATGCGTTAAATAACGCTATAAAATCTTAATTTTAACGCCAAAAATAAGCAATAGCTTGTTTTTACATTAACTGAATATTTATTCTCATGAAGTTTTCGATAAAATTTTTATCGCCGCTATTGGCGATCCTGTTTTTGGTGTATACCACAAAAGCCCAACGTTATTGGGCACCTGACGGCTATCAGTATTATACCACTCAGAACAGTGAAATCGTATCGCTTGACGCGCGCGACGCGTCTAAAAAAACGGTTTTAGCAAGTATAGCCCAGCTTACCCCGCAAGGCGGAAAACCGATAGCTGTGACCCGTTTTACTATTACAGCCGACGGGCAAAAGATCCTGATCAACACCAATACCAAAAAGGTTTGGCGCCAAGATACACGCGGTGATTATTGGCTGTTTGATAAAACTAATCAGACCCTTAAGCAAATAGGAAAGGATAAACCGGCCTCATCGCTGATGTTTGCCAAACTATCTCCTGATGGTAACAAGGTGGCTTATGTTAGCGGCAATAACATTTATGTGGAGGACGTTGCCGGCGGTACGGCAAAAGCATTAACCACCGATGGCACCGATCGCCTGATAAACGGCACGTTCGACTGGGCTTATGAAGAGGAGTTTGAGGCGCGCGATGGTTTCCGCTGGTCGCCGGATAGTAAGAGCATTGCCTATTGGCAAATAGATGCGCGCAAGACCAAAAATTACCTCATGCTGAACAACACAGCTGCCCCGTACCCATTTGTGGTGCCGGTAGAGTATCCTGTAGCAGGTGAAGATCCAAGCGCCTGCAAAATAGGGGTGGTAGATATATCAACAGCTAAAACAACCTGGATGAACGTGCCCGGTGATGCCATACAGCATTACATACCACGCATGGAATGGACCACCAATGCAAATGAGTTAATACTACTCCAACTTAACCGCGCCCAGACAGAGGAAAACATTTACATCTGCAATGCCCAAAGTGGTACGGCACGTTCCGTGTACCAGGAAAAAAACGAGGCCTGGGTTGATGTGCGCAATAACGCCGAAGGTTGGAACTGGATAAACCAGGGCAAGGCATTTTTAATATTGAGTGAAAAAGATGGTTGGCAGCATATTTACCGCATCGGCGTTGATGGTAAAGCGACCCTGATAACACCAGGCAATTACGATGTATTAAGCATAGACCTGATAGATGAGAAAGGCGGTTATATTT
>CBFGNU010000167.1:0-9061 GCA_965650195.1 uncultured Mucilaginibacter sp.
GCAGCACATAAAAAACTACTACAGCGAGTTTAAGAGTTTGTTTGCGTAAGCGAATTATAACTCCCTCCCTTGGGAGGGGTGCGCAGGCCTGCGTGTAATGGCGGGGAGGGGTCACGCGGATATTAACCCCTTCCTCCCCCTTCCCCAAGGAAGGAATCGCACGGGCCGCCGCTTCTTAACCTTGCGCTCGTTTGCAACTAGTGCTTAATATGGTTTCGCGCTTGCAGCGCATTGCAAAATTATTAAACAGACAACATACAAAAGCAACAACGGCCCCATTTGGGGCCGTTGTTGCTTTCAGGAAGAAATAAACGCTTTATTTAATTTCTATCTGGCGGCGTACCGCTTTGGCTTCCTCGCGTTTGGCAATGTCAATTTTTAACACGCCGTCGGTGTAGGTGGCATCAATCTGCTCGGCGTTGGCGCTTTCGGGCAGGGTGAAAGAGCGCACCCACTGGGTGTAGCTGTACTCGCGTTTGCTGTAATTTTTCTGAACGTCTTGTTGCTCATTGCGTCCTTCAACGGCAATGTTAAGTACGTTACGGTCAAGGTTTAGTTTAAAATCCTCCTTTTTTAAGCCCGGAGCGGCCAGTTCCACATGGTAGTGGTCCTCAGTTTCGCTTATGTTGGCGGCAGGTACCCGCGCTGTCATACGGTCGTTAAAAAAGGTGTCGTTAAAAATAGAGTCGAACACGTCACTAAAGCCTGGCATTAATGCACCGTTGTTCCTTTTGTCGGCATTAAATTTAACCAATGTCATAGGTCTTTCCTCCTTAATTTTTGTTAACTATTTGAAACTTATAATTAATTAAAGTATCCACCCTGTTTCAAGCCCTGTGCCAAACGCGGATGAGGCTATTTTAGCTGAAAAAATTTCATTTTAGGGTGAAAATTTTTCAGTGGAGGGTGACAGAATTTCGGGGCTTGGAGGTGGGCGATAGTAATGGCGTTTCCCGCCGGTAGAAGCGGGCCGCGCTATCCACTCATACGGCTGCAGGCCTTAGGCGCTATGGCCGGTATCCGTTGCTATCGCTAACGCGGGGCGGCGGGATACTTTACCAAACCGCTGTCCCAATGTCTCCGACTTCGGACGATTATGCCTGTAATCTGCGAAACATTGTAAAGCGATTACACGATAGTCAAGAGACTATCAGCATTGTAGGCCGTAGTGGGACACTACGGACTACTATGCTGTGACTATACAATTGTCTTAGATATTGGTTGAAAAAAATCGATTGTGTCCTTTTTAAATTGTTCAATATCGTTGTACCATGCACTGTAGCTGGGACTTTGAAATTGAATTAATTCATTTGTTTTTTCGTTCTTTTTTAATTTAGTGTTGACGGCCTTGTTTTTATAATTATTAAGAAATTCAGGCCACAATCGGTCAAATTTGCCAAATTCCGTTTCAGCAACGATATCAAACGCAGCGACATCAGCTGGTTTATATAGAATAGTCATTGCTCTTACTTTAGCATAGGTTGCTACATCAACTCGCTGATTAGGAGCTTTGGCCTTATTTAGTCTAACAAAGCAGCAATAACCAAAATAACTATTATCTAATTGGTCACCTTTTGTCAATTCTTCAAAACTGATATCTTGGTTTAAAAATAGCTTTTTCTCTCTCGCCTTGGTGATATATCCATTCGAGGCATAAAACAATCTAAAAAAGAGATTACGTTCCAGTATATCTTTGTTTGATAAATATTTATTAAAAATTCCATCAGCAAATTCACCACGTTTTCTTTCATATAAAATGCCATAATTATCAAATAGTATCTGTTGAATTTCAAGTTGCAGAACGTCGTTAGAAAGTTTATCAGCATGTATTACCGGGGTTTGAAGATTTGTTGCGTTGGAAATATCATTTATCAGTTCGATTTTTTTGCTATGATCATTGTTATCTAATAGTGTAATTATTTTAATGAGTACCTCTTTGTCTAAAAAAATATTCTCGAAATCACCATTTATATTCTCTTCGTAAATTCTACTTAAAGTGTAGGATGTTTGACCACCATTTATTATTTGAGGATTCTTTACAATTAGTTGGGCTTTGTTTTTTTGCCCAATTCGTTCGTTTATATACGTTTCGTCTGACAACATAGTCACACCATTATTATACAGCGCGAATTCATTAGTGTCCTTGTCCAAAATTGTTTCCTTTATGGAATCGTGAACTTTCTTCCCTTCATGCCCCAAATAGCTACGCGGATTATACTTTAAAATTGAATTTTTGTATTTAGACATTATTCGTGCTAATTCAACTGTAGGGATAAATAAAACCGTTATTTCACATTCACCTTTGCTTGTCAAAACTGTATAACTAATCTTACTTCCAGCGTTTTTATTACTTAAATCAATGTTAATTGAAAGATCTAAGGCGTTATAATACGTCCCACTGATTACGGGAAAAACTAACTCGGAATAGCTCCTTTCAAAATCAAATACAGTACAATTTAAGCCACCTGTCAATTTTCTTAAATCGCTCTGTCGAATATTTGTAAGATTTCCTAAAAGAATTACTTGATAAGAATATCTTCCTATATCCTCAATCTGTGATATATCCCTTTGCAATTGAAGTATTTTTCCATTGTATTTATTTCCCGCTTCATCTACTGTTTCTCCATCGATAATTCTATTGATATCCATTACCAACAAGTCGGTTATAAGAAGTTGCTTATTTTCAAAATTATTATTAGTTGTTCTAAATTTCGATTGGATAAAATACACTACTTTATTGTCTGTGTTAATATAATATCCATCAATGCCTCCATCATAAGAACCATCCGTAATACATTTTTCTCTATCGTCGAAATCTATCAAACCAAAAGCAACTTTTAAATACAGATGGATAAAAGCTAATGCTCTTGTATGATTAAGAGTTTCGCTGTCAGATATTTGAGAAGGATACCTTTTAGTATACCGGCTAGGTGCCTCGTTAACTATTGTATCCAAAATGTTTAGCAGAAATTCGTATTTAGTCATGTTTAGGTTTTATAAGCAAGAATTAAATATAGATATCTTTTTCTATTCATCGTAATAAACAATATTATATAAATAGCCGCAAGACTATTTATTAATGATACTCCGCAAGGCTTAGTTTATATTATTACTTAGAATGTCTTATGCCTTTGTTGGTGTTATCGCCAACAAAACGAGATCACGGTACTTGTTGGTGATAACACCAATAAGCGCGAGGAAGAGACAAATGTGTTCATTTTTAAAAATCGTGTATATTGCTCAGGGAAAGCAATTTATATAATTTTATCACATTTGCAAATTAGACTATTGATTTCAGGTACGTTTTTTTTTGCGTTCAACGCCAGTTCACGTCCACAAAGGCCAAGCTCATTTAACCAATACTAATTATATTAGTATTGGTTTACTAATTATATTAGTATATTTGTTTTCTAAAAACGAAGCTATGAATACTTTTGAGATTGTTTCATGGGTCCTTGGCACTGAAAGAAAAATTATTGTAACAGAACCTACGACTTGGAGCGGAACAGAATTTAAGCTTAAAATTGCCGAGGAAGTTGAAATTAATGAACTTACGGTTAAGCTTGAAAACGGTAGCTGGCTGCCGGTATTATCCGCACAAGAAAAGAATAATAACATAATTCCAAAACAATTAGAACTCGATAGTATTGGCTATCAAATTGCCAAATATTGGTGTCGTCGGCTGGAACAACAGTTAGAAGATTTTCAGATCTGTATTTAAGGTTTCTCTTTTTGAGCATTCTTGATTTTAATGCGCAAGTCGTCGAACCTTTTTATCTCAGTCTCCAAATCTTCTATTTTAGGTCTTTTATAAGCGTATTTATCGCTATGCGAATGTCCTTCCATGTACCTGCAACAAAGTCCAAAGCTCTCTATTAATTCCGCTTTAATCTGCGGGTCTATAATTACTTTTTCTAAGCTATCAACGCTTATTCTTTCTACAAATCGTTGAACCACGCCATTGAACATACCAAATACAACCAGTGTTTCATAACAGGTTCTAAGACTGGTAAATCCTTGTTGTATCAATTGTTCGCGTCTTGCAGCTTGGCAATCACTTTTATTAGCTTGATTGTACAACCCACGAGGTTTGTCTGCGTTTTTATATTCCTTTTCATAAGATGGTGCATTTTTCAACGAAACATACCCTGGCTTACCATCGCGCTGTTCAATCCAATGGCAAACATGTTCCTTACCAATATCCTGAACGCACCCTATCAATTGAGATACAAAAACAAGGTCATGTGTAAAAACTATTACTTGCCTTGTCAATGATTCCTGCGTTAACCGCTCGGCAATTTGTGCTTTCCTCTCTTCATCTAATGACGTAACAGGGTCATCAAATACCATACCTTTATTGATACCAGATAAAATCGTTTCGGAAAAAAAATCTGCTAACGAAATAACTTTTTGTTCACCCTCGCTTAAAATGTCTGTGGGTTGTTTTCCCTTGAGATTCATTTGGCGATAGGAAGTACCCGCAGAGCCGGTGTGATTTATGGTAATACCAAAATTGCCATTTAGTATTCGGCATTCTTCATTGAATTTATCAATATAAGCTTGGTTAAAATAAAGGTTGGATAATTCCTTCTCCTTATTCGTAATATCACGTTTATTGATTTTTCCTTTCGCTTTTTGCGCTTTGGCAACCCACTGATAATTTGTTATGGCCTTTTCCACAGATTGGTAGTGAATACTCAATTTTTCCTTATGGTTTAACAAAACTATCTTCCTATCTAAATCCGATATTTCTTTGGTTACATCCGATTCTTTTAACTGTTCGATTTTTTTATCGATTCCCTCGGAAATATTATCTATAACAAGCAAATCTGATTGCAATTCAGTTAAAATTTCATAATTTTTTCCTTCTATATTTTCTACAATTTTTGTCCTTAAAGTTACTTGCTCTGCCAGTTTTTTATTTACTGTCTTTAATTCTTCGGGTTTGTTCTCCAGTAGCCATTTATAAAGCGTACTGGTATCAGCCATTAAATTCAAATCCAGTTTCTCAAAAACAGCTTTCGCATTGGCCAATATTGTTTGCGCATCTTTAGCGTCCTGCTCTGCCTTGCTTTTTATAAATGTCCAATAAGATGATATAAGCGTCACTGCTTCTTCTGAAAGTGGTTGATGACACAAAAGACACAGATCATCTTCCGATGGATAAGCACCAGGTTCACCTTGCAATCTCGCGAAAACGTCGGCAGCATTTACAAAGTTACGCCATGCCCAATCGCCAACCGCGGATACTTTAGTATTTTTAAACTGTTCTATATTATTCGTCGCGGCAAGGTTTTCTTTTTCAACGCAGTCCTTTATTCTATCGGCTGCTTTGCTTAATTGATCAGTGTTAAAAAAGAGATTGGCATTATTCAGTCCAGTTTTAAGTGTGGCTAACTGTGTTTTAATTTGGGTAAGATCCAAAATTTCTTTATCCTTTTTTAAAGCCATCAAAGCTGCTTTTGACTCCTCCAATTTTTTACGCTCCTCTTTATTTTCGTCCGTAAAAAGTTTGTAATCCTTAAACACTTCCAGTTTTGTTTTGTCAGAGAGTTGACCAATTAAGGTTTTAATTTCAGAATCGCCGTCAAACAACACTGTTAAATCAGAGGTCTGTGAATGTTCATCAATTTTTTGTTGAGTGAGTTCCTCCATTTTTCTACACCCATCATTAATCGCTGCAAAATATGAAAGCCCTGCTGGCCGAAATTCAAATTGGTTTTTGTTGTTCAGGTGTGCATGCACAGCTTTTTCGTCAAAGACTGAAAATTGCTTAAATTCTGACTTTGAACAATCTGCCGGAAATGCAAGGGGGTATTTAGTACTAGCGGACGAAAATTCAAAGTCTGCCTTTTTCGCAAGCGGCGTTGCATCATGAATGTTGGGCAGAATGGTTTTTTCTCCTTTTGTAATAAAAACATTATTGAGCAAACGAATATAGCCTGATTTGCCAGAACCATTCGATCCGTAGATAATTGTCAAATTGTTACCGAATTCAAGTATCTGCCCCGGCACAAGCGCGTTAACTCCTTCGACGCCACTTATTTTAGTAAGGTTCAGGTCTGTTTTGTAAGCCCCAGTATTTTCTTTACAAACAATATTGATCTCTGGCCTTTCATCCTCTACTTCCAATAGACCACCATCCTCTAAAAAGTATTGTAACGCATTTTCAAAGTCTTCGATGGAAATTTCAGAACCTGCCAATATCCTTTCCGATAAGAAGCGCTCCCAATAAGGCAAATTTTCTGTAAATTCAAGAATATCACTTTCAAGTGTTCTTACCACTTCCAAACTGTTTTCCAACTCATTTGTCGAGGCTTGATCTAATTCGGGTTCCATTTGTTTAGGTGTCAATCGTATTATGTAAAATTATTCTTTTATTTCCCCTATTTACTATAAAACACACAAATACATTCATTTACAGATTATTACTTAATAAGTACTTATCTTAATAAAAAGATTATTGATCGATACCCGCCGTGCTGACGCACGCATGTCGCGTGTGCTTTGCCAACAAACAGCCTCCATTCAAAGCGGGAATCGAACCCGCACTCTTACATCCTATGCCCGTGTTGGTGTTCGGCGCGTCGGCCGTTGTTGTGTCTTATGACCAACAACTAAGCGCGAGGGGCAACCGGCCTGTTCCAAATCCGAAAAATTCGCTGTTCCAAACTGTTCCAAAAAGGGATAAAAACCTTGTTGTGCTTCAAGATGCTTATAATCAATTAGTTAATATAGATTTACAGCTAATTTTACTGACTTATAAGTAGTTTCAAAGTGTTCCAAACTGTTTCGGGGTAAAAACTTAAATCACTCATTAACAACATATTAATACCGTCATTGGATTTTACGTTTTTTTAAGGCTTTATATTTTTTGGAACAGTACCCGGGGGCCAAAATGGGTGGGGCATCACCCCGGAATAGTTATTTCTATTTGCGTGCCCTTCAATTTTTCTGACCGCACCTGCAGGTGGCCGTTTAACATATTAACACGGGCGGCAATGTTCTTCCACCCAATACCGCCTGATGTTTTGATCTGCGCGGTATCAAACCCTTTACCGTCGTCTTTTATCAAAATGGTAATTCCGCCGGCCTGCTGCAAAACCGAAAACTGAACCCTGGTTGCCTGGGCGTGTTTTACAATATTGCCCAGGGCCTCCTGCACTATCCGGTAAATAGACAGCTCGTTTGATCTTTCGAACCGGTGTGCCCGCACCTCGTCGGGTATATCCATTAACACCTTGGTTGTACCGCTTTCGCTAATTTTCTCGGCCATGTCCTCCAGCGCGGCAAACAAACCAAAGTTAAGTTCTTCGGGGATGAGGTTGTGCGAGATATGGCGCACCTCGGTAATGGTTTTGTCCAGCAAGGTTATGGTGTTTTCTAAAAGATCATCGCCCTTAAACTGATGACCGAGGAAGGATAAATTCATTTTAACTACTGATAGCAGTTGGCCTATGCTGTCGTGCAGGTCGCGCGCTATACGGATCCGTTCCTTTTGCTCGCCCTCAAATAACGACCGGGTTTCTATTTCCTGCTGCTTACGGATCTCGGCCTGGATCCGTTTATCCTGCTTATAGGTGTTATTGCGGATAACCAGGTAAGCCACAATGGCGATTAAAACCAGGAGCATAAGGGCGCCGTACAGCCAGTAGTTGCGCTTGCTTATTTCAAACTGTTGCTCCTGTATCAGTTTTTGCCTGCGCTCCGTCTCAAACTTCACATTCAACTCCGACAGCTGGTTAGCGCTTTCTATATTGATGAATTTACGGTTAGCGGCCGAAAATTCTTTGTGGTATTGGTAAGCGTTTTTATAATCGCCTGCTTTGGCAGCGGCCTCGCTCATGCTATCGTAAATAGATTCCTCTATCTCAATAGCATCTATCTGTTTGGCTATCGCCAGCGCTTTTTCACAGTAGGCGATGGCATTTTTATAGTCGCCCATCTCGCCGTACAAATTGCCTATGTTGTTATAGGTGGCGCTCATCATCCACTTATCGCCGGTGTTTACTGATATGGCCAACGCCTTTTTGTTATACTCCAACGATGCCTTGTAGTTTTTTTGATACTTGTAAACTATGGCGATGTTGCTTAGCGCCATAGCCACCTTTGCCTTAATATTCTTTGCTGAGTAAACGGCCAGGGCATTTTTGTAAGCTTTTATGGCCTGGTCGTAAGCGCCGGTTTGTTCGTAAACGGTGCCTTTGTTGTTTTGGCAATCGGCCACCAAAACATTGTCGCCTATTTCGGCAGCAAGGGCTTCGGCCTTTTCGTAATAGTTGAGGGCGTTGTCAAACTTTTTCCAGCTGATGTAAAGCGCGCCTATGTTTTTATAGATGTGGGCTATCTCCAGCTTGCTGTTAATGCTTTCGGCCTTGCTTAGCGCTTCCTCGTAAAGTTTAAGGGCTTTTACGTTTTCGCCTTTGTCGGCTAATAAGCGGCCGGCCTGTATTTTGGCTAAAATGTAATTTTCGGTATCGCCGGTTTTGCCGGCAATGCGGATCACATCGTTAAACCATATGGCGGCGCTGTCGGCCTTGCCGTTTTTAAGGCTGGCCATTCCCAATTGATATTTCAGTTTTAAGTTGTCGGGATGCTTTTGCAATTCGGCTTTAAGGCTATCCGTTTGCCCATAGCTAAACCCTGAGCAACTCAACAATAAAATGGCAACAAGAAGGTGTTTCATTAAGATTTATAATTGATGCGCGGGTGCCGGCATCAAACAAACATAGTTAAAAAACTTTTCATGCCAGAACATCACCAAAACGTGCGAGTTTTGATCAAGTTTGATGGGTTTAGTCGATAGTCCATGGACCATGGTCGATAGTAGAAGGTCGATAGTAAAACGTAATTAGGGCTACCAAACATCCATAGTCTATGGACCATCGACTATGGACTATAGACTCTCCAAAACCCACCTAAATCTTGTTCCGCTACCGGAGCAAAAACAGTCTATTTTGCAGCTATACTGATAATCAATTAATTAGCCCATCCCCACAGCTAATTTTCCTGACGAATAAGTTGTTTCACTTTGTTCCGCTTAAAAATGCAAACTACTAAT
>CBFGNU010000168.1:0-9013 GCA_965650195.1 uncultured Mucilaginibacter sp.
TTGCCAATATACGCACGGAGCAGGCATCCACCTACAGCACAGTAACGTTAACTCTGTATGAAAATAATATTGTAAAAGCCGAGGTTTTAGCTAACGAGGACCTGAACTCATACAGCCTGCCATTAGTTAAGCGGATAGGTTTGGCGCTAACAACCGGGTGGCTTTATTTTGCTGAGTTTGTAATAGGCTTATTGCATGTATGGCCATTTATAATAGCTATAGCCGCGGCGACTTTTGCGATACTTACTTACAGAAAAAAGAAAGCGGCTAAACAAGTCTCAGTTTAATAAAGGGTACTTTATCTTGTCATTGGTTATAAAAAGTAAAGCCCCTGATGGGCAGGGGCATTTACTTAACCAATTTAAACCTAATGAAGAGAGAGGCGTGAGAATGGGTTCGAACCATTGTAAAGAGTTTTGCAGACTCCCGCCTAGCCACTCGGCCACTCCGCCTTATATTATTTAATTCTTCATATTGGTATAAAAGGTTTTGCTATCAGCATAAAATAAAGCGTTTACAGCATCGTCGGTATAGATCATATGGCCGGCATAGTAGTAATTACTTGTTATTTGCGCGCTGCCTGCATCAGCAACGGCCTGTTTAATGGTTTCAACAGGTGTTGCCAGATCATAATAACCGCCAACCACATGCACCTTTAGCGCGGGATTTTCTTTTATCAATTGTTTAAGCGTCGGTATTACATTAAGGTAATAGTCCGCTTTTTTGGATCCAAAGTTCCAGTCGGCTATGGTAATAGTAGCGCGATAGGGCAGCTCATTTTGGTAATTCAACCGATCTTTAAAATAATGCGCGAGGGCTTTTGGATAGGTCGTCCGTAAAGCCACTTCGCTAGGGTCACCTTTTTTGTCAGTTCCGGCAATGCGGGCATCAAAAGTTCCGGTTTTGCTGCCGCCTTCGTTCAATATCAAACGGGCAAATTGGTGGTCGCTTATGCGGCCATTGTGCTGCTTTAACCAGCCCTTATCAATCCCCGTAAAATAGCTGAGGGAATCTAAGGTGTTATCCAATGCAGTAGTGTCGCCTTTAAGCAGATCAAGGTATTTCCCGTTGGCAAAAGCTTTAACCTTGTCGGCTAAAACTTTTGGCGCAAGGGTTTGCAGCGTGGGGGCCAACCGCTTATGATATTGTGCTATTAGCGCGTACGTAGGTAGGTAAAGCGGGTATGCATCGTCTTTTCCGGCTTTAAAAGTAAGCAGCTCATAGTTTAATGCCGGCGAAATCAATGTTAAACCCTTAACGCTTATCTGGTAATTATTTTGCAGCTGAGCGGCTAAACCTACCGCCCTTGCTCCACCATAACTTTCACCTGCAAGGTATACATCACTTTTTTTACGGCCTGTACTGTTTAGGTATTGGTCTACAAAGTTGGCTATAACGCTTATATCCTCATTAAAACCATGGAACTGACTTTCATTGACACCCTCGGCAACGCGACTGTAGCCTGTACCAACAGGGTCAATAAACACCAGATCGGTAAACTGCAGCCAGGTCTGAGGATTGTCACTGTATTGCGCGTCACCGCTTTGAACCCTGACCGGTGCTAAAGCGCCCATGTGCAGCCATACAGAAGCAGAGCCCGGGCCGCCGTTAAACACAAAGGTAACAGGGCGGTCGGACTGGCTGCTTAATGTATAAGCCGAATAAAATATTTTGGCGACAAGCTTATTGTTATTGTTTTTTATGGGAAGATATCCTGCAGCCGCCCGGTAAGCTAACGCTTTATTGTTAACTGTAATGATATGGCTGCTTATTTTAGGTACAAATGAATTATCGGCGGAGAATGTACCCCATGAGATTAATACCAATGACGCAGATATTGCTATTAAGCTAAGCGTAAAAACGCGGCCGAAAAACCGGAAAGAAGAAGTAAACATGGAATTTGATATTAAAGTATTTTTATGGATGCATTAGGCGGATGGACCGCAAGGGAATTAGCAGCAACAGCAGCAACACATACTGTGTTGTACTATGCGCATTCGCATCAAAAAATAGCTTATAATATCTTTAACTAACATATTGTATTTGTACATCTGCACCAGCAGACGCAACAAATGTAAAGGGCATTTTTAATATATCCAAGAAAAATCTATAAAATCTATCTTTTTTATAGACTATTTTAATAAAATAGGATAATCACATGCTTTTTACCTATAAATATTGAACCGAGCAATGACTAATGACAATTGACCAGGAAATACCCTTAAAGCAAAACAGGAGGCCACATCTTGCGATGGGTCTCCCGTTTCAAACTTTTCGCTCAACCGTAGTCGGGCGTAAAGCAATCAGGTTGTTGTAGCTATAACCGGCTTGCCCGGCGTTGCGTTCCCTTGCGGGTGCTGCCTCTTGCGAAACCATTATTACCGCTGCTCATCTCCGTAAAAATTAGCAGGGCTAAATAATACCTTATCCAAATTACATTGCAGTTTCTGCGGCTGTCGCCGTTTTTGTTTTGTGTAAATCAGGCGGTCCCGTGATCATTAGCTCGTCCGAAGATTTGCCCGATTCACTTTCCGTTATTCCTGTAAGGCTGTTAAAGTACGTCGTTCCCGATGATTCTAATATCGCAACACCCAGTAGATTTTGCAAATTTTTTTACGCGTTTTTATAAACAGGATATTAACAGGGGAGTGGGGGTTGTTAACAGTGGTTTGGACCTACATTTTAAACCCACATGTCATTGCGAGGTACGAAGCAACCGCAAGGAGAAAAGCGCTTATGAACAGTTCGCGATTGCTTCGTACCCCGCAATGACACACGGTTATTAACACCGATGTTATAAACAATTGTAGTAGTTTAAGGGCTGTTTGGTGATGGAAAAAATGCCTGAATTGGTGGTTCGCGTAGAGAAATTAGCTATCGGAAATCAAGAATGAGTGATATGCAGTGATGTTCTAAGATGATTTTAGGTACTTACTACCACCAACCGCAGCGATCAAAGTACCAACGGCAAGCAATATGATGTAAATACCTATGATGTGTTTAGCATATGTTGGTATTAGGAAAGCTGTAATAGCAAGAGCAGTACAAAGGGCACCGGTGATAAAAAGGGTGCCGCCAACATGATTAGCTAAACCTTCTTTGTCTTTACAGGTCTTCTCATCATAGCCTGCAATAAAACTCACTTGTTTCTTAAATTTAATTGACCAGGCTATAAGGCTTACGAGTAAAGCCGTTATAAGGAAGCTTGTCAGCACAATAATGTCGCCCTGGTGTGAATGAGTCATAACGTTTTTGGGATAACTCTAAGTTATAAACTTTTTAAACTATCCAGCCTCCCAAAATCCCCTAAAAAGCAAAACGGGAGTCCGGCTCTTTCAAGTGGATCTCCCGTTTTTAACTCTAAAATCAACCGTAGTCAATTATAAAGCATCAAGTTTTGTGTAACATCGCCGACCTGCTCTCATCTTCGCTTCATCCAACCGCTTACCTACAACCCGAAGGTTATTGATTATTCCGGTTTCGCTTTACTCAATGTGTCAATGCCCGCCTAAACGGACCAACCTATCTTTCCTGCGCTACCTTTGATCTATCATTCGTCCTTGCGGATTTTTAATAGTTCCCGGTGGCTTTCGCTCCAATTGCTTCAAGGTCATTATTCAAACTGCCACCCTCCATAGAGAGCTTCGTCTTCCTAATACCCCGCTAACCGTACTCCATACTGGACCCTCTCGGGTGCTTCATTTTGTACTGGTTCAGGCTTTCCCGTGATCTTTAGCTCCTCCGAAGATTTGCCCGAGTTCACTTTCTGTTGTCCTGTGAGGCTGTCAATGTACGTCGTTCTTGATGATTTCAATATCGGGACAATTCCCATTTTTTGCAAATTTTTTTACTTGCTTTTATAAACAGGTTATTAACATTAAAATAGGAGTTGTTAACATTCTTATAGGCGATAATTATATTGTTAAATTGGTTATTTATAGGTAATTATATAGCGTTAAAGCGTTATGTTGTTATAGGTTATTAACATTTTTAAAATCCACATTTGATCCTTAAAAATCGACGTTCAGGTATTTGCAAAAAAGCGTAAAATAGGCGGGATGCGCTATTTAATCACTTTTTACGGCCTGTTTCCGGCTTTATATTCTGTGAAACACAAGCGGCATATTGCTGTTATAATAGCATGACAGTTACAGAATTTAATGCTGTGTTGACAGGCTCGGACGGCCAGGTTAGCGGTGTGGTAAAGCATATGCCAAACGGCGTTTACCGCTTTACATCAATTGACGAATCGCTGGTGCTGGTTATTGCCAAAGATGCTGAAGGCGAATGGCAGCGTATTGACGGTACCGAACCTTATTTTGCAAGCTGGGTAGAAGAGCTGGTTGAGCAGATAGAGGCGCACTAACCTAGTAAGAATAATACAGCCCCGCTCCATCAGGAGCAGGGCTTAGTATTAATAGGGGTTATATTAATAAGGTACAATCAATCTACCAAACCCTTATCCTATCGGCAGGCGCTTTATACATTTTGTCGCCAGGCTTAACATCAAAAGCTGTATACCAGGCATCTATATTGGTTATTGGCGCGTTCACCCTGTGTTTATCAGGCGAATGCGAATCAGTCAATATGCGCTGTGCTGCGGCTTCGGGGCGTATGCTACTTCTCCATAATTGCGCAAATGCTAAAAAGAAACGCTGATCCGGCGTAAAACCGTCAATTTTCTCGTTGGATTGACCTTGTTTGGTTTTTTTGAAGGCCTGGTAGGCAACATTCAGTCCGCCAAGATCGGCAATATTCTCACCCAGGGTTAAGCGGCCATTAACATGCAGGGTGTCCAGTACGGTAAGCGCATTATATTGCTCTGCAACCTGGTCGGCACGTTTGTTAAACTTGGCGTTGTCATCGCTTGTCCACCAATCGCGCAGCGTACCATCAGCATCATACAAACGGCCCTTATCATCAAAACCGTGGGTCATTTCATGGCCAATAACCGCACCTATGGCGCCATAATTTATTGCATCATCGGCGCCCTCATCAAAACAAGGGAACTGCAAAATACCCGCCGGAAAAACTATCTCGTTATTTTGAGAATTATAATACGCGTTAACAGTGGGTGGGCTCATACCCCAACGACTTTTATCAACAGCTTTACCTAAGCGGGTAACGTTATAATTATACTTCCATATGGCCACACGTTTTACGTTACCGGCGTAGTCATTACGGTTTATAACCAAACCTGTATAGTTTTCCCATTTATCAGGATAGCCTATTTTAACGGTAAACGCGTTCAGTTTTTTAAGCGCTCTTGCCTTAGTTTCAGCGCTCATCCAATCTAAAGCTTTTATACGCTCGCCCAATGCTACTTTAAGATTGTTTACCAACGTAAGCATGCGTTGTTTAGCGGCCGGAGTAAAGTATTTTTGAACGTAAAGCTGGCCCAATAATTCGCCAACGCTTCCATCTACCAAAGTTGCCATGCGTTCTGCACGGGGTGCTTCAGCATTTTGGCCGGTTAATGCCTTATTAAGCTCAAAACGTGCTTTTGTAAAAGGCGAGCTTAAAGTACCGGTGTTTTTAAGGATGTTCCATTTTAGGTAGATCTTCCACTGCTCAACCGGTATTTCGGCAAGCATTTCATTTGCCGTTTTAAAAAAGTCAGGCTCATCCACTAACATACTGTCCTGCGGGGTAGCTTTCATCATACCGTTAATTTCGGCCCAGTTAAGATGAGGCGTTGTTTTGCTGAAATCGCTTACCCGGTATTTGTGGTACGTTAAGTTAGGATCACGCAGTTCAACGCGGCTCAACTGTGCCTTGGCCAGCCTGGTCTCCATCTTTATTATAAGATCGGCATTACTTGTGGCGGTGGCGGCATTACTACCTGTTAAGGTAAACAGCGTAACCATATATTTTTTAAATGCCTCCATGATGGCCTTTGAACGGGCGTCATCTTTAAGGTAATAATCCCGGTCGGCCAGCGTAATACCACCCTGCGAAATATTGACCATGTAATGCCCCACATTTTTAGAATCTCGACTAACACTGAAAGCAAATAGCGGGCTTCCCTCGCCTTGGGTGCGGGCGTAAGCAATTTCTGATAAAACTCCTTTTTTGTCAGCAATTTTGTCAATACGGGCCAGCGATGGTTTGATGGGATCATAACCGCGTTTTTCAATTGCTATGCTATCCATACCGCTGGCGTAAAGGTCGCCTATACGTTGTTTCAGGCTCCCTTTAGGTTGTGCAGGCATTTTGCCCACTTCATCTAAAAGGCGCAGCAGTTTTTCAGTATTGCCCTGCGATAATATATCAAGTGATCCCCACCTGGTTTTTTTTGCAGGCATAACGGTTTTTTTCAGCCAGTTGCCGCCTGCGTATTGGTAAAAATCGTCACCGGGCTTAACAGACAGATCCATGTTGGCAGGATCGATGTATTTAACGGGTGGATCAGATTGTTGCCTGTCAATAACAAATGCAGACGCGACAAGGCATACTATACCCGCCGCAAATAAATGGGTTTTCTTCATGGAAATAATAAAATCAGTTAAGGCAAATGTAGGAGATTAAAAATGTAATTTGAAACCAAAGTAGCAGGTAGCCTACCGTAGCGATGGGTTTTAAACCCATCGCTATCGATAAACTCGTATCAACCCTTATAGTAACATTCCTGAAATAAAATTTAACAGGTTATTTGTAAAAAATTTACCTTAGCGAAGGATTTTATACTTAGCTGATTGTTAACCTGTAATTCCCAACCAAAAAGAACCCAACCATATACTAAATAAACCAATTACCAACATGAAATTTCATTACAGGCAATTATTATTTGCATTGATCTTTTTGCCCTGCACACTGTTTGCGCAGGCAGTAAAGTATCCCTACCAAAACACTAAGCTTAGCTTTACGGTACGCGTTAACGACCTGGTTAAACGCATGACGCTTGAGGAAAAGGTGAGCCAGATGCTTAACTCTTCGCCCGCGATTCCCCGCCTGAATATACCCGCTTACGATTGGTGGAACGAAGTTTTACACGGTGTGGCGCGTACGCCTTATAAAGTAACTGTTTATCCTCAGGCTATAGCTAATGCCGCTAGTTTTGATAGAAATGCGCTTTACGCCATGGCAGATTACGCTGCGTTAGAGGGAAGGGCGGTGCATAATAAAGCAGTAGCCCAGGGCCGTGCTAACGAGCGCTACATGGGCCTTACTTATTGGACACCTAACATCAATATCTTCCGCGATCCACGGTGGGGCCGTGGGCAGGAAACATACGGAGAAGACCCGTATTTGACTGCTACTATGGGCAGCTTCTTCGTAAGAGGGCTGCAGGGTAATGACCCTAAATACCTTAAAGCAGCAGCATGTGCTAAGCATTACGCTGTGCACAGCGGTCCGGAGCCAACGCGGCACGTATTTAATACGGATGTAAGTAATTATGATCTGTGGGATACTTACCTGCCGGCTTTCAAAAAATTGGTTACCGAGACCAATGTTGAAGGTGTGATGTGTGCATATAACGCATTCCGCACGCAGCCCTGCTGCGGCAGCGACGTATTGATGGTTGATATTTTACGCAACCAATGGGGTTTTAAAGGTTATGTAACATCTGATTGCTGGGGTATTGATGATTTCTTTAAAAACCATAAAACGCATACCAACGCCGAAACTGCTTCTGCAGATGCTGTGTTACACGGTACAGATTTAGAGTGCGGAACGGATGCTTACCTGTCATTAATCGCAGCTGTAAAAAATGGCCGCTTATCTGAAAAAGATATCGACGTTTCTGTTAAACGTTTGTTCATGACGCGCTTTAAACTGGGTATGTTTGATCCGGTTTCTATGGTTAAATATGCGCAAACTCCGGCTTCTACTTTAGAAAGTGCAGAGCACAAAGCACTCGCTTTAAAAATGGCGCGCCAGTCTATCGTAATGCTTAAAAATCAGGGTAATGCCCTTCCGCTTAAAAAAACCATCAGGAAGATAGCCGTAATTGGCCCCAATGCTGATAACGGAATCGCTATCTTAGGTAACTACAATGGTACGCCAACTGATAGGGTAACTGTGCTGCAGGGCATTAAAGCCAAGTTGCCAAATGCAGAAATTATTTATGAGAAGGCCATCAACTTCACCAACGATACTTTGCTGGATTACCGTGATGTAGCCCGTCAATACAGCATTGATGGACACCAGGGCTTTAAGGCTGAATATTTTAATAATGTTGAGCTGAAAGGCACTCCGGTTGTTGCAGCTGAGCCGGAAGTTAACCATTTCTGGCAAGAGGGTGAGTCTGTTAGTGGTAATATTAAAGCTAATAACTTCTCTGCCCGTTACACCACCAACTACACTGCAGGTAACGAAGGTTTTATCACTTTTGAGATTGATGGCGATGACGGCTGGCGCTTTTTGGTTGATGGTAAAGAAGTATTAAACATCTGGACCCGTAACCGTTGGGGAGCGCAGCAATATAAACTGGTAACTCAGCCCGGCAAATCATATAAATTGGAACTGGAGTTTTGGCAGGGAGATGGCAAGGCCAACATCCGCATGAGTGCCGGTACCTACAAAAAAACCGACTTTGCGGCACTAACCGAGCGTATTAAAGATGTTGATGCTATTGTATACGTAGGTGGTATTTCTCCACAACTGGAAGGTGAGGAAATGAAAGTGCCATATCCGGGCTTTGATGGCGGCGACAGAACTTCTATTATGTTGCCATCTGTTCAAACAAATTTGATGAAAGCCTTTAAAAGCACAGGCAAACCTGTTGTGTTTGTTATGATGACAGGTAGCGCAGTAGCTATTCCATGGGAAGCTGAAAACGTTCCGGCTATTGTTAACGCATGGTATGCAGGTCAGTCGGCAGGTACTGCTGTAGCGGATGTGTTGTTTGGCGATTATAACCCTGCCGGCAGGCTACCTGTAACTTTCTACAAAGGCGACAGCGATCTTCCGGACTTTAACGACTACTCTATGACGAACCGTACCTACCGTTATTTTAATGGTACACCGTTATACGGTTTTGGTTACGGCTTAAGCTACACCAATTTTAAAT
>CBFGNU010000169.1:0-8993 GCA_965650195.1 uncultured Mucilaginibacter sp.
TATTGGGTCTGCCCTTTCTTAGTGTCTATCCAATCCGTTTTTAAAACTTTGGTTCCGTTCTCAAAACTGATAAGCGCCCGGCCGTTGGCGGGCGTAGGTATGGTAAGCGTGGCATCATCGCCTACTTTATAGCTTTTTTTGTCGGACGTGAAGGATAGCATAGCCGCCTCGCTCGGGTTATCCTGCTGCAAGCGTTGCGCCCAGTTTGGCCAGTCTATATAAAGTTCCTTGCCCGTTGTATGCCCGGTTTGTTCGTCGCTGATCTTTACTACAAAACGGCCCCAATCTGGTTGGTTAACACGCATTTTCCACTTGCCGCGACCGTTAACCAGGGTTATCGTTTCAGTTTTTATTAACTTATTATACTTGTCCTGTGTAAAATTGCTGCCCTGGTTACCGGTATTGTCCCACCACCAATGCCACTTTACTTTATACAATTCAACCTGCACGGTGCGGGTGCCGGTAACCAAATTGCCCTTGGTATCAACAGCCACCACATCAAAAAAGTGATCCTTACCCGTAACCAACATCCCCGAAAGGGCATTACCTTGTGGTGCCCTTATGCCCACATAGCCCGGATAAACGTTGTAAGGCAAGCTCACCTGGTTTATGCTGAAGTTGCCTCCCGGCTCAAAAACTTTGGTCATGAAGTTGGCCCGCAGTTGGCCGGGTGCTTCGCTTTCCGCCTCCACATCCGCATTAATATTAGCGTTACCTTCCGCATCCAGCTTGCCTTCAAATACATTCTTTACCTGTGTATCGAAGGTTTTGGTAGGGTCATCAAAATCATAATCATCAAAGTTTTTAAAACTTGTTTTTTGCGATGACAGGTAGGCATCAACCGTAGCCTTTAAATTCTGCGCTATGCCGCCAAACAGCCATTTGGCGTTCAGGCTACCCTCAGTATTTTCGCCTTTGGTAAGCTCGGTTTGCCCCTTAAAATCAAGGTTGATCTTTAAGCGGTTAGGCATAATGGTCTCTACCTTTATGCTTTTGGTAAAGGTAGCACCGCCAACTTTTATCTTGGCCGTCCAGTTACCGGTAACATCAGTGGTTTGCGTAGCGGTATGGAAACTATAAAAGCCATCAACAGATTTTGTGCGGGTTATACGGCTGTACAACTGCCCCATCGGGTTATAAAAATTAAACTCGACCGGCATTTCGGGCGGCAGCTTTTTGGCCTTATCCTCTAGGATAAACGATACATAGATACTATCGCCGGGTCGCCACACGCCGCGCTCGGCATAAATAAACCCTTTTAAACCTTTCTGCACTTCGTCGCCGCCTATATCAAAACGCGTAAGCGGCAAGGCATTACCGTCGTCAACTTTTAAATAGCCACGCTCTTCGCCGCGTTTGGCAACTAACAGGTAAGGCTTGCGCTTCATGTCAAACTTAGCCATACCGTAACCATCGGTTGTGGCTTTCATTATTACCTGTTTCTGGTAATCCTGTAAATTCAACTCAATGCCTGATAGCGGTTTTGCAGTTAAAATATCTGTGGCAATAACAACCATACTGTTATCTGTGCCACGTTTAGCTATCAGGCCAATATTTGATGCGATGATATTGCGGGTGGCCCAGCGCCTTTTGGTAAAATAGGATGTGGTACATGGATTATCCTTATCCGCCCAGCTATAACCTTCGGGATAGTAATTATCGTAACGGCCCCAAAAATCATCATCGTCATCGCTAATAGAACCACCGCCGTAATCACCATCACCATCATAGCCATATTCATCGCCCTCCTCTTCTCCTTTTACAGGCCCGCCTGCATTGCAATTATATAGCGAGTATTCTTTACGAAAACCAATAACAACGCGGTAAATAGCGCCCGGCTCGGTGCGGATCAGCTTATCCAGATCCAACATAAAGCGGTTTTTCTTATGCAGATTGACCCCTTTATTGGCATCGAGCCTGATAGCTTTTTCAACTACAGGGCGCCCAACTCTACGCAGTTCGTTCCCGCCGTCTATATCATTGGTCTGGAAATATTGCGGGATGTTATCTTCGTAAATTTTTATGATGCTTACATCAACCGCGTTAAGATTCACCGCTTCAAAAGGCATCATCAATCTGCCGGCGCTTGGCAAAATAACGCCCTTGCCGGGGATGGTAACCGCAGGCAGTTTATTCTCAAAAAACACATTGGCGCTATATGTTTTTGTTATTTTTTGGCGCGATATATTCTGAATACCCGGATTAACAAAAATGCTGTAATTACCTTCCAGTCGTTCGGCAGCATACACCTTTACCATGCTGCCCTCAATGGTGTATGATGGTTCGGTAGTATTGCCGATGCCTATCAAACCATTAAGCTCCTGCCCCACCATAATGGCATCAGAGAACTGTACCAAAACATACTGCTCCTGATCCTGCACAGCTTTTATATCCAGCACCCGGAAATCGCCAACAGCGGGTACTTCAAACTTTTTAGCGCCTTTTTTATCAACGTTGAGGGCATCGCCATCCCAGTTGACCAGTAGCGGGGTGATTTTGTCGGTGGCGCGCTTAAGCTTATCAATGGTGAAATTATGGGTACGGCTGTAGCTATTATGCTGCCAGCTTATCTGAACATCAGAAGGATAATCAACCGCTATCAGTTTTTCAATAGCTTCATTTTTTTCGGCATCAGCGGTTTGTACTTCGCCTTCCAGTTTCATCTTGTCTAATGAAGTGCGCGGCGAGGTCTGTAAGCCATTAAAGGTCACCGTAAAATCTGGCGCTATGGTTTGAAAGCAGAACTCAAACTCTTTATGCTTATCATCTACCTCAGTAACCTTGCCCAGCTTAAAAGTGGCATTATATTTTTTATCCGGATCAAGCGGCTTTTCAGGTTTAAATTCAACTGTCAGCGCATCAACCCAATAGGCTTTACCTTTTACTGACGGCGAAAAACTGAATATATCATCAGGCAAGGCCTCATTCTGCGCATGGCTACCCTCCACCCGCGAAACCAGCAGGATCCGCACGCTGCTCTCCCGCGAAATAATACCAGCGGTATATGATTCTATATACTTGCTGAATGAGCGGTCTATTTTATTATTATCCGTAGTGAGTTGAGTTATGGCATAGGTTGCAACTGCAATTAAAACAAGTGATGCGGTGGTGATTACGATGCCTTTTTTTCTTGAAAAAAAGCTCTTTATTGCTGACATTTTTCGTTGGTTTGATAACGAAAATTAAGTAATAAAAATCATAATCTTATTAATGTCAAAAAATAGATTTAGTTGCCAAATCGCCTCTGATAGATAGCGGCAATTCATTAGCTAATACAATTTAGCTAATGAATTTTCCTCCTTAATAGCGGTTACTAATTCATTGGTCTTTCTGTACCCGGCATTATACAATATACCTGCCATGCTTATCCGTTTAACGCCGCAATCGGCTAGTAGCTGCACATCCGAAATAGCGGAGACACCCACCACATTTACCGGGAGCTCAACAGCTGAGACAATTTCTTTTATCAAGCTTGTATCGCTTATTCCAGTTACAAACAGGCCATCTGCTCCCGCATCTTTATACAACTTTGCCCGTGCAATTACCGTTTCCTTAGGCTCAGGCAGCTTTTGTAGGTAAACATCAGTGCGGGCATTAATAAACAACTGCTGATCGGTGCTTTTAAGATAGCTACTAACTGCGTATAATTTTTCTAAGTAGAGTTCCTCCCCCTGGTTATCTTCCAGATTGATACCAACCGCGCCGATATCAATGATCTTTTGGATGTTGCCGGTCAATTCCTGCGGATCATTTGTGTAACCGCGTTCCATATCTACAGACAATGGAATGTTTATAACCGACTTTATCCGCTTTACAATATATAACACCTCTTCAAACGGGATCTGTTCGCCGTCCTTGTAACCTAGTGAGTCGGCAATGGCACCGCTTGAGGTGGCAATGGCCTCAAATCCTGCTTTTTCAATGATCTGCGCACTTTTGGCATTCCACGCATTGCCGACTACCAAAGGCCGCGGTTGGTGATGAAGGTTATAAAATATCTGATAGTGATCCATAGTAATTAATTATAAAACGGGTTTTTCAACTTCGCCGGTGCTGATATAGGTAAACAAGCTTTGCTGAATAAGCTGGCCCCAGGCTGTAGAGCAGGCATCGTAGCATTCTACTTCGGGCTTTATACCCTCATGCGTAAACTTTAATTCTGTCTTGCCCTCTTTTTCGCTGATGTCGAAAATAATTTTGGTGCCGGTCCACTCCTCTTTATCCTCAATAAAATTAAGTTGGCTCTCGGTAACCAGCCATACTATTTTTTTCCCGGAGATAGATTCAATTACCCGCTGCTTAGAATAGTGCATATCCTCGTACCGGTACGTAAATTCATCGTTAACCTCTTGGGTGTTTCCTTCAAATTCTCCCGACCACCAATTTTGTGGTGTAATAATGGCCTCAAAAACTTCCTGCGGTGTTTGATCTACTGTTATCGTAGTTGTAAAATCTGTTGCTTGCATGTTAGTTAATATTAGGTATGACATTTATTAGAACACTGAATGTGTATTAATTATAACACAAACTTAAGTGCTAAATAATCACTTAGGATAGGGTGAAATAGACATTATGATGGGTTGATTTGGACAAACAAACAACTTACCTTTACTTGCATGAAGCATATCACCATAATTGCACCTTACAGTCAAACCACACTGGGCACAATAGCATGTATTGCCGGCGCATATGAAATTTTTTCCCGCGCTAATGAATACTTTAAGGAAAGCGGGAACAAAGGGACGTTTAAAATTGAAATAGCAGGTATATCTGCTCAAACAGATCTGGCGCATGGCCTTTTTTCTGTGAATACCCATGCGCACATATCAGATATTAAAGAGACCAACCTGATAATTATACCATCGCTGAGCAGCAATTTTGAAAAAGCCCGGAAGGGAAATGCTGACATTGTGGACTGGATAACCAAACAATATAAAAACGGCAGCGAAGTAGCAACCATGTGCAGCGGCGCTTTTATGCTGGCCTCAACGGGTTTATTGGATGGTAAAAACTGCTCTACGCATTGGAACTACGCCAATAAGTTCAGGGCATTATACCCCGATGTAAACCTGCAGCCTGATGAGTTAATAACCGATGAAAATGGTATTTACACCAACGGTGGCGCTTACTCCTTTTTAAACCTGGTACTTTACCTGGTTGAGAAATATTACGACCGTAAGACAGCGATATTCTGTTCCAAAGTTTTCCAGGTGGAGATGGACAGGCAAAGCCAGTCGCCATTTATAATATTTAAAGGACAGAAACAGCATAGCGATGAGATGGTAAAGGAGGCGCAGGCTTATATTGAAGGGCAGTTAACAGAGAAGATCTCCATAGAGACCCTATCTGCTAAATTCTCTGTAGGCAGGCGGAATTTCGACCGCAGGTTTATAAAGGCTACCGGCAACACGCCAATTGAATATATGCAGCGCGTTAAGGTAGAATCGGCCAAAAAATCATTTGAGACTACCCGCAAATCAATTAACGAAATTATGTACGAAGTGGGTTATTCTGACCTGAAAGCGTTCCGTGAAGTATTCAGAAAGTTTACCGGTGTTTCGCCGCTGGTTTATCGGAGTAAGTATAATAAGGATGCGGGAGGAATTTAGAATAATCACCCACATAGCGATGGGTTTGAAACCCATCGCTATAGAAAAAGCCTGCGGACTAGTTAACTCACCCGACTTCGCTGCGCTTGTCACCCTCTCTGCGCAAGCGCAAAGAGGGATTTTTTTTATTTATATTTTTTTTCTTCCCTCTTTACACCGAAGGTGAAGAGAGGGTGGCGAGCGCAGCGAAGTCGGGTGAGTCAAAAATTCTCAAATAAATTTGCGTAGTTAAATAACTACATATATATTTGTAGTCAAATAGCTACATAATGAATTTAAGACGAGATGTATTCCAGGCCATTGCCGACCCTACCCGCCGGGCCATACTACTGTTGCTTGCATCACAATCGCTTACTGCGGGCGCTATTGCAGCTAATTTTGATACGGCCCGGCCCACGGTATCCAAACACCTACAGATCCTTACCGAATGCGAATTACTGGCCCAAACACAAACCGGTCGCGAGGTTCACTATCATATCAACGCTAAAAAAATGAAAGAAGTAGCAGAATTTATTGAGCCTTTCCGGCAAATGTGGGATGACAGATTCAATAAACTGGAAGCCATCATGAAAAACTATCCGCAGAAAAAATAACAAACCTTATGGAACTGAAAACAAAAGTTGCTGCCGAAGATGGCAGGCACGACCTTACTATCACCCGGGAATTTGATCTACCCGTGGCCTTACTGTTTAAAGCTTACACCGAAGCCGAAATTGTAGAGCAATGGATGGGAACCAAAGTGCTCAAACTGGAAAATAAAAAGCATGGCAGCTACCGGTTTGAAACCACCGACCCAAAAGGCAATAAATATGGCTTTAACGGCGCGATACATGAGTTCGTTGCCGACAAAAAAATAACCCGGACTTTTGAGTTCGAGAACATGCCCTTTGATGTACAACTGGAGTTTCTGGAATTTGAAAAACTGACAGACGATACCAGCAAACTTACCATACACACCGTGTACCGCTCTGTTGAGCAACGCGACGCTGTGCTGCAAATGCCATTTAAGCAAGGTATAAATATGGCGCATAACCGTTTACAGGAGATAGCAGATCAATTAAAATAACACATTATGACTAAGAGAAACAAGATCATCTATTGGATAACAACACTGTGGTTGGCGCTAGGCATGCTGTCGACAGCGATAGTACAATTGCTTAATGTAAAGGACGAAGCAGACATGATGACCAATTTGGGTTATCCGTTTTATCTGCTAACGTTATTGGGTATATGGAAAATTTTGGGCGTGATAGCGGTGTTAATTCCTAAATTTGGTTTAGTGAAGGAATGGGCCTACGCGGGTTTCTTCTTCGCCATGTCGGGTGCGGTATATTCACATCTGGCAATTGGAGACGAAGCTATATCGCTCTTTGGGCCGCTTTTATTATTGGTTTTAACGGTATTATCGTGGTATTTGAGGCCGGCAGAAAGGCGTGTTGTTTCGATGTAATTTATAATTAGCAAGACATGAATACCAGGGTTGATTTTTATTTTGATAAAGAGGAAAAGTGGCAGCAGGAGATCAGGAAAATGAGAGGTATAGCACTTTCCTGCGGACTTACTGAGGAATTAAAATGGGGCTGTCCCTGTTATACATTTAACAACAGCAATATTGTTTTAATACACGTTTTTAAAGAATACTGTGCCTTCCTGTTCTTTAAAGGAGCTTTATTAAAAGATACCGATGGCATCCTTATCCAACAAACTGAAAATGTTCAAGGAGCCCGGCAGGCAAGATTTACCAATATACAGGAGGTAATTGAGCGCGAAGCCGCGTTGAAAGCTTATATTTTTGAAGCTATTGAAGTTGAAAAAGCAGGCTTAAAGGTAACATTGAAAAAGACGGAAGATTTCCCCGTTGCCGAAGAGTTTCAGGCTAAATTAGATGCCGTGCCTGCATTAAAAAAAGCGTTTGAAGTATTGACGCCCGGCAGGCAAAAAGGCTATCTATTACATTTTTCATCAGCCAAACAATCAAAAACCCGCGAGGCAAGGATTGAAAAAAGTATACCACAGATTATGAACGGAAAAGGTCTGGACGATTAAAACGAAAGCCAAATGAACAACCAAAACAAACTATCGCCACAGCAAAATGAAGAATTGCTGGGCATACTAAAAACCCGCTTCGAGAACCATATGCAGCGGCATAAAGGTATTGCCTGGGCAGCTGTACAAGCAAAACTGGAAGCAAACCCTGAAAAACTTTGGACGTTAAATGAAATGGAATTTACCGGTGGCGAACCTGATGTGGTAGGCTTTGATGATAAAACCGGCGAGTATATTTTCTACGACTGCTCTGCCGAAAGCCCAAAGAGCCGCCGCAGCATTTGTTATGACCGTGCGGCATGGGAAGCCCGAAAAGAGCATAAGCCTGAGAATACGGCCCTTGATATGGCTGCTGAAATGGGCGTTGAAATATTGAACGAAGAGCAATACCGTGATCTGCAAAAACTAGGCAGCTTTGATCTGAAAACATCAAGCTGGGTAAAAACGCCTGACGATATCAGGAAACTGGGTGGCGCTATTTTTTGCGACAGAAGGTATAATACTGTTTTTACATATCATAACGGAGCAGATTCCTATTATGCGGCAAGGGGATTTAGGGGAGCGCTGAAAGTATAATTCGCGGTTAACCTTTAGATACATTCTGAATAGCATAAACAGAACAAAGGGTGGTTGCATAAAATTATCTTTGCCATAAGATATTATAAAACATGGCAACAAAAATTACAATAAACAATAACGGATCGGTAAAATTAGACGGCGATTTTGAGATAGTAGATATGCAGGGTAATGCCTATGGCTTGCAAGGCAGAACTGTGGTTTCTATATGCCGCTGCGGCTTATCAGCCAACAAACCGTTTTGCGATGGATCGCACAAAGGGCACTTTGAACATAACGCGGTAGCGTTTGATTTGCCGCCGAAAAAGGTGTAATTACACTCTTGCAAATCATGGCTTCAAATAGCGATGGGTTTGAAACCCATCGCTATTTGTATATTTGCCGGCTGGATGCCCATACAATATAACAAACTCAATAACATTTTAGGCTGGCTCTGTTTTGCTATAGCAGCCATAACGTATATACTTACTTTAGAACCAACCGTAAGTTTTTGGGATTGCGGCGAATTCATCTCCTGCGCCTATCGTTTACAGGTATCGCACCAACCCGGCTACCCCTTGTTTGCCATGCTGGGCAAGGTATTTTCGTTACTTTCCTTCGGCGACCGTACTAAAGTGGCCTACTTTACCAACTTAGGCTCGGCTATAGCAAGTGCTGCAACGGTTATGTTCCTGTTTTGGAGCATAACAGCATTAGCTAAAAAACTACTGGCAAATAGTAAAAGTCAATGGACTGACCAACAGCAAACCCTGTTAATAATGG
>CBFGNU010000170.1:0-8951 GCA_965650195.1 uncultured Mucilaginibacter sp.
TTTTGAAAAAGGATATCATCATGTGCGCCCCAAACCGAACCGATCTGGTTTGCCGGAATGCGCGACTTGTCAAATATCATGTCGATCTTATGATCATACATGTAAGTGTCAAAGTTCATGTAGTTGCTGTGGCCACCGTAAAAATAGGAAGTAAAGTAACCGTTGTTTTTAAACTCTGTAATGAGTGATGGTAGCTTGCGCTGCTTAACCGTATCAATTATTATAGTACGTATAGCTTGAGATGGGAATGCACTTAAAATAGCGATAACCCCCTTGTCAGTACGGTCGCCAGCAGCATAAATATTGTTGAACAATACGCCCCCCTTAGCCAACTTTTCAAAATTTGGAGCTACGCCTTTGTCGCCGCCTAAGGATTCAATCAGATCGGCTGTAAAGCTCTCCAGTTGTATAATTACAACGTTAGGGCGTTTAGTGGTTAATATGCTTATAGTAGTATCCTTTTTAACTTCAAAAGCCGCCTCGACTGTTTTCTTAGCTTCCGCAACCGGCATAAACAGATAGGGGTTATAGGGGTGGCGCAGATTTTCAAAAATATTATTAGCCAGGTTCCACTCTGTGTTCTGAGCCGAAATATCAAGCAACTGATTGTCGGAGAAATAGCCCGCGCTTTGGTTAATGGGAGCAGGGAGCAAGGTGCCTCTTAGCACGACAAAATTGACACCGAATAATAAAATGGAATAAAGTATTTTTTTATTTGTGGTCGTGGCCGGACGTTTAAAATTATAATCAATTATAAAGTGGGATAGTAAACCACCAAGCATCAATAGTATTATACCAATAGTAATATGCAGCGCAACAGGCGCGGACGATGTTGATGAGAATGATTCTTTAGGAGAGTTATACAGTGTTTCAAACGCCCTGAAATTAACCTTTGCGCCCCATTCGGTAAATATGCCCAAATCAATTATGGCAATAAAACTGACCATGAAAATGCAAAACCAAGTGTAGGCCCGCAACCATATTGGTTTTACAGGTTTACCGCCGATAAACCACTTAACGATAAATACTAATAAAGGAATTATAGCGATATAGGCTGTCGCCGAAGCATCCATGCGGATGCCATATATGAAGGTTTTTATAATATCAATGGTGGATACGCCGTGTAAATGTTCGTAAAAGTAAATTTCGAACGTGGCCCGCGTAATAGCGAAAAACAGGATCCAAAAAATGAAGAACCGTATAAATCTAAAAAAAAGGTTTCTCAACATCGGACAGCAAAAATACTTTATTTTAGTCTGACGTTAAGAAACCTTTATTAAAATATTGTCAATTATTATTGGCCAAATACCTTTTTCAGATCGCTAAAAGATATTTTGTCAAACCCTGCCGGAATACCAAAAGTACCTACCGGGGCTTTATCCGGTGATACTGATTTTAGTTCAACATTAACAGTTTGCCCTTGCTGTACCGTAATGAATTGCACAGGTACACCACCTGCGGCAGCAAATGGTTTAGTAATGCTATTAAGCGGCATCGAAAAATCACTGGTAACCCACACATCCATATTACTGCCGGTTTTTGCCTCTTTGGCTATTACTTTTTTACAATTAAATCCATTTATCTGTTTAGTTTCTGTAGTTGGCGTAAATGTGAACTTTGGCGTTTCAGCTACCGCCTGTTCCAACTCTGTCGGGCTTAATATCGCAGCTTTTTTTATAGACACTACGGGCACATCAGCTAAAATGGCCATAAAAGTGTTTTTGCTATCATTTATAACCTTGATAGTGGCTGGGCCCTGGTTAGTAACAACCGCACTTGAGTCGGCGGTGAAGTATACCTTTGTATCAACCGTACCCAAAGGGGCAGATACCGCATAATTGATTACCCCTTGAGTATATGCCTTTTGCGCATTTGCATTAATGCCGAATGCTGTGAATAGAGCGCTCAGCGTTATTTTTAAAATCGTTTTGTTCATCTTTTTTAATTTACGTTGCTATTAAAGCCTTTGTAGGATGGTTAATCAGATACAAGGTTTAATGCTTTGTTACGTTTGAGGACATAATACTCTTTATCGCTGTTCAACAACTGTTTTTTAAGCGTATCAATGTACCTGTCGCTGTTATCTGCACTGATAACCAGTAGATGAGCGTTAAAGTTTTGGTTAATTTCTTTAAGAGAGATGGGCGGGGTATGCGTTATGTAAACGTAATCAGCCTTAAGCTGATGTTTTGCTGATAAGTATTGCGTGGAACTGTCGAGTAACAACAACGTCTTACTTTTGAATTGAACAAGGTTTCCGTTCTTCTTCAAATAAGACAGATTGATATTGTTCTGGAAGCTAAAAACTTTTACATTTTCAACTTTGACGCTATCCAAGCCCGGTTGAATTGAATAGCGGTAATTTTTATCTGTTGGCTTCAAGTCTGATAAAACTACAGCATCGCTTCCATTTTTAAATACTATTGCACGCTGCTTTTTTAAATTAAGAAATGTGATGGAGCTATTGGTGTTTGAATCAATTTTTTTCCATGCTGTACTGGCAGAGACAACAAGCAGCAAGGCTAAACTTAAATTCAACAACCGTTTGTTTCTGTTAAATAGGAAATAGAATAGGAAAACGATCACGCCGTACAGCAGCAAATAATCCATCTTACTTATCCATAATTTATTAATACTGGCGTATGGCAAATGTTCAATTATGCGCAAACCTTTGTTCATTAAAACAATGCTCTTTTCCAGTAGATACGCTAATGCATTTGATAGACCAGGTACCCATGAGAATATTAGAAATGCTAGTCCAAGATACATAATGACAACTACCGGCAATAAAATAAACAGGTTGCTCAACAAGAAGTAAACGGGGAACTGGTGGAAATAATAAATACTTAGTGGGAAAGTAATAACCTGCGCAGCTATTGAAACCGAGCACAGCGACCAAAGCTTATCTATCCATTTATTCTCAAATTGCAGACTTTTATATAGAACGGGCTGAAGGACTATCAAACCGCCAACAGCTAGGTAGGAGAGCTGAAAACCCACATCGGTTAGGTAATAAGGGTTGTATAGTAGCAATGCAAACGCCGAAACCGCCAGCAAATTCAACGGATTAATATACCGGTAAAAGTTATTACCTATTATGATAAGGCTTATCATTAACGCGGCGCGATTAACAGCGGGAGAGAAGCCCGTAAGCAGCGCATATCCCCATATCAATGTTATGATTAACAATGTTTTGATGAGCTTGCCGTGCTTCAATCTGTCTAAAAACGACAATGCCCAACTTAACAGGATAAAAACAATGGCCACATGCGCACCTGATACTGAGAGTACATGCAAGGTGCCGGTATTGGCATAGGCTTGTAGCACGTCATCGCTCAGATCGGCTTTATAGCCCAGGATCATGGTTGATGCGACAGCGATAGCTGAAGAATCGTGCATGTTGACATTGAACTTAGCCACCAGTTTCTTTCTTAGCTGTAAAGAGTAAGCAATGATGGGGTTGCCTGTGTTATGTTCAACAATCACATACTGCCTTGGATAAAGGAATGCCTGGTGATAGATGTTCTGATGGGCGAGGTACTGTTTATAATTGAATTCGCCGGGATTGTAGGGTGGGTCAATAATATTATACTTTGCCGGGATGAGCAGCACATCGCCATAATTAAGACTAAAGGCTGCACTGTCTTTAATACTAACCAGCAATTTACCGGATACACCCGAATGCTTGCCGCTGCCAATACCTTCCCTTACAACAGCTGCAAATCGCACTGAGCCATTCTTTATTACTGGTTCGTTAATAACCCTGACAGCGAGATACTGCGCCTGCTGCTTTGCGAAATGATCGCCTTTATCAAGCTCATTGTAATTAACCGCACTAACCCATCCCGCGCAAAATAACATACAATGAATAAGCGTACCGCCAAGCCACTGATGCTTGTATAAATTCAGCTTTTTATAGCTGATGTTCAGTGCGATAAACGTTACACTTAAACAAGCCAATAAAATAAACGGAAGAGATATAGAAGTATGCGTAGGGAGGTATAAAGCCAAACCAATGCCCGCCAAAAAAGGTAGCAGCAGTACAACAAAAGGAATCTCGCCTTTGTGGTTGGCAAACATTGTGATCAGGTGTTAGAGATTAGTAACATCTGCTAAAACTAATCACTAATCTCTAATTAACCAATCACTACTATGTGGTGTAACCTAATATTTTAAGTACCTGCTTGCTGTTCTGCTCTTCGCCGAAAACCTCAAAGTTAAAAGTCTCATCGCGGTTGCGGCGGATGATAACATGCTTAGGTGATGGCAGCAAACAGTGGTGAATGCCTCCATAACCGCTTAAAACTTCCTGGTAGGCTCCTGTATTAAAAAAGCCCAGATACTGCACCTTACGCGTTTTAGGCATAAATACGCTGTTCATGTGGGCCTCTTGGTTGTAGTAGTCCTGTCCATCGCAGGTGATGCCACCTAAGTTGACGCGTTCATACTCAGAATCCCAGTTGTTGATGGGTAGCAGGATGTATTTCTGGTTGAGCGCCCAAACGTCAGGCAGATTGGTAATGAATGAACCATCCAGCATCAGCCAGCGTTCACGGTCGTTTTGTTGTTTACGACCCAGCACCTTATACAATATGCCCGACGCCTCAGCACAGGTATACTTACCAAATTCGGTAATGATATCCGGCTCCATGGTGTCGTGCTCGGCGCAGATCTCTTTGATACGCTTCACTATCTCGTTGATCATGTACTCATAATCAAAATCAAACACCAGCGAGTCTTTAAACGGCATACCGCCGCCAATATCCAATGTGTCCAGATGCGGATTGATCTTTTTGAACTTGCAGTACAACGTAACGTATTTCTCCAGCTCGTTCCAGTAGTACGGAGTGTCTGATATGCCGGAGTTAATAAAGAAGTGCAGCAGCTTAACCTGGAAGTTAGGGTTGTTCTCTATTTTGTTGTAATAGAAGTCAATAATGTCCTCCATGCGGATACCCAAACGCGAGGTATAGAACTGCGAGTCCGGCTGCTCTTCAGCAGCTATACGGATGCCCAGGTTACACGGGGTGCTCATCTCTATCTCGTCATCGTACAGATTGAACTCCTCTTTGTTATCTAATACCGGGATGATGTTTTTAAACCCATCATGCAGCATATCAATGATATACTGCTTGTATTGGAAGGTTTTGAAACCGTTACATATAACGGTCATGTCCTTGGTCAGGGCTCCCTTTTTCTCTAAGGCATCAATCATTGGCATGTCAAAAGCAGAAGAGGTTTCCAGGTGGATCTCATTCTTTAACGCTTCTTCAACAATATGCTTAAAATGCGAGCTTTTGGTGCAATAGCAGTACTTATAGCTGCCGCGATAATTGTTTTTAATAATTGCCTGCTGAAACAACAGTTTTGCCTGCTGTATCTTTTTGGTAACCATGGGCAAATAGGTAAAACGTAGGGGAGTGCCGTACGTTTCTATCATCTCCATTAAGTTAAGATCATGGAAGTATAATTCATCATCTATGATCTCAAAACCCTCCTGAGGAAAGCCAACGCTCAGATCAAGAAATTCCTGGTAACTCTGCATTTATTAAAATTTGGGGCAAATGTAATTTTTAAACGTTATTAATGCATTAACATTGCCGCAATATTTTTGTGGTAGCAATGTAATTATTCTGTTTATGGTAAAAAACCAGGTGATCCAAAAAATATACGTCTCACGAAAAAAATCAGGATCACGTTTATATAATATATTGATAGTTAACTATTTACAATTTATTCTTTTCAAAACGTGAAACTACTTTTAAGTCAGTAAAATTAGCTGTAAAATATCCATAATATGTTAATTATCAATGGATTGAAAAATGAGAAAATTGTCACTTTTTTGGATCATTTTGGATCACTTTTGGATCACGCCATTTTGAAGTATTAACCAACATTAACCGCTAGTCAATTACCGGTTTAATGTCTATCAACGGTGTTTGATCAAGCACCTCCAGTCCCGACACCTTTACCACATTGCCAGTTAACGAAAGCACCGTAACCTTGTGCAACCCAATAGGGTTGGGCCTGTTGGGCGACCGCGTAGAAAACACGCCTATAAACGGCGCGTTTGTGTTGTTACGGGGTTGGGTCCTTAGTTCTGTTCTATCCGCCAGGTGCATCCAGGTGAGTAGTATTATTTTACCGCCCGGCTGCAGGTTGCTTATGCCATCCGTAAATTCCGGTAAGATCATCAGTTCAGCTTCCGCAGTACTTTCGCGTTCCTGCAAGGGGCAGTCTTCCAGTCGTTTAAAGGGTGATTGAATGATGCCGATAGGTTTTATTGAAGTATCCATTTATTGTTGTTAGTTGCAAAACGCGATGCAATCGCTGATCCAAATAAGCACTCGTCACGAGCGCAAGCAAGGTCCCCCTCCAACTGACTAATACCGCCTTAAAAATTCAACGTTACGTTTAAGGCCCGCATATTTAGTACGCTTAACCGCCGACTTTTGAAATACCTTTTGGAAAACTTCTTCGGTAATTTCGGCAATGTCATTGCTATTAAGCGCTAACAGATCAGGGTGAGGATCAAATGCCGGCTCAGTATGCAGTACAGAAAACTTATTCCAGGGGCAAACATCCTGGCATATATCACAGCCAAACATCCAGTTATCCATTTTGCCTTTAAACTCCTCAGGCAGTTCGTCTTTCAGCTCAATAGTAAGATAAGAGATGCATTTGCTGCCATCTACTACGTACGGGCCCACAATGGCTTCGGTGGGGCAGGCATCAATGCAGCGGGTGCAGGTACCGCAATGGTCTGCAGTGGGCTCAACATCATAAGCTAATTCAATATCAACTATCAGCTCTGCTAAAAAGAAAAACGAGCCTGCATTTTTATTAAGCAAATTACTATTCTTGCCTACCCAGCCAATGCCTGCCTTTTTTGCCCAGGCTTTATCCAATACCGGTGCAGAATCAACAAACGCACGACCGCTAACCTGGCCTATTTTTTCGTTAATTGTAGTTAATAACTGCTTTAGTTTATCTTTTATAACTGTATGATAATCTTGACCGTATGCGTATTTTGAGATCTTAGGCGCAAGAGGGTCGGTTTGCGTGGCATCGGTATAATAGTTAAGTGCCAGTGAGATAACCGACTTAGCATCATTTACCAATAAGCGTGGGTCAAGGCGCTTATCAAAGTAGTTTTCCATGTATTGCATTTTGCCATGCATGCCGGCTTGTAGCCAGGCCTCCAATCGCGGAGCCTCTTCCTCTAAAAACTCAGCTTTGGCTATACCGCAAAACATAAAGCCCAGCTTTTTGGCTTCATCTTTGATTAGTTTGCTATATGCCAACCTGTTTTGCTGCATTTGCGCAAAGATAACACAATTTAAAAACACACTAATTGCAACATTGTTAAACCAATAAACATACTACCATGGAAAACTTAAGTAATAATCCGATAGATGAGCAGATCACTAACGACGATAATTCTGTAACCAATAAAGACGGCGATAACATGTTGGAGCAGGAGGAGGGTACAAATGTGCAGGATAAACCCGACGAGGTTAGAGTGCCAACCGTTACACCGGATACCGAGGATGTTGACGCGTCGGATGATGTGATTAAAGAAGATAATAGCGAAGATGAGTTAGATTCTTCAAACAAAGGCCAGGGCCCTAAAGGCGAAAACCTTTAGGAATCGCATAAAGACAAAAAAGCCCCTCAGTATAATGCTAAGGGGCTTTTATGATTATATATTTACAAACTAGCGTTTACTGTAAAGCCTTTTGCAATCTGTATAAGTTTCGGTGCTTCAATTTCCCTTTCAGTGCTGGTATAAGCTTCCAACTCGGTTTTATTTACTGTTGCTGTTTTGCTGTAATCTAAATGATAGTTTTCGATCATTCCTGATAATGTAGCCTGCGCCTCGTCGTTCACGGCAATGTTGGCTGCAACGGCATCCAAATCTAAAGAACCAATAGCCTTGTCGTTCAATTTAATGTCAAGCGATACGGCAGAAAGTTTGTTTTTGTATGATTTTACAATAGCGTTATCATTAGCAGTAATGGCGCGCAGGTCGGTTACTGTAACTACCACAACCAATGCTTCTGTTTTGTATGATGCTATGCGCAACACGCCGCTTTCGTTTTGAACCACCGCGTTATCGCCATAGTAATCATTATAAATTTTTACGCCATCTTCTTTACCATTTGTAATGTAAACCTCTACATTTCCGCTCGCTTCAATTTTGTTGATGTGTCCGGTTTCAGTTAAAGTTACTGCTCCGCCGTCGGTTTTAGTGTTAGCGAAAGTAAGGGTGGTAGTGCTTAATATTAAAGCTATGCTGGCGATTATTGCTGTGAATTTAGTTTTCATTTTTCTTATTTTTTTATGGGTGAATAATTTTTTAATTATTTTAAATACACCTCTATGACTCACTGAAAAACAAAAAGTTAAGCGGGGGTTAGTGTATAATAGACAACGCGGGTTGTTGTGTAGGCGAACACCGAGATAGTGTCGTCAAGATATTCTTTGAGAAGTGATTGATCAGGCACAAAAACAAAAAAGCCGCTTTACAAAAGCGGCTTTTTATTATTTAATATTCCCCTTTAGTCCAAAGGACTCCTATGGAGGGGGTAAGGGGACTAAAAACTATTTTTAATAGCGTTGTGCATCGTTTTGGTGCTCCAGTACCCGCTGTCTATAATACGGCGAACGGTCATCAGCGGATCATTCGGATCGCGTTTTTCAGCCAGTTGGAAAGCCATTTTAAAGCCTCGTTTATGCAACTCGGGTAAATTCTGTGCATTCCATATTCCAAACGGGAAAGCGAAGTAGGTTATATCTTTGCCGGTTATCTCTTCCAGCTTTGCAGTAGGTTTATCTAATTGTGTAACCCAATCATCAGTTGGTTTAAGTGTGATCTTACCGTTTTTGCCTAAAATCTTAAGTGATGAAGTATGCGACAAACGGTCAAAACGATGATGATCCCAGGTATG
>CBFGNU010000171.1:0-8948 GCA_965650195.1 uncultured Mucilaginibacter sp.
GGCGCAACGAGGGCCTGCAGCGGCTGCGCGAAAATCTGGGCGATACCAATATTGATTTCCATCAATATGGCGGCTATGAACTTTTCAGGGATGATGAGCAGCACCGCGCCGAAGAATGCTTTGATCAATTAACCTACTTTAACAATCTGCTTGCACAGGCCATTTGCGATACTGACATTTATGCAGGTGCCGATGCTAAAATTGTCGATTTTGGCTTGAAAGGCGTTAGCCGGATGATCTGCAATAAATATGAGGGACAGATCAATACGGGTAAGATGATGCGCACGCTACTGCATAAGGTTTACAGCACCGGCACATTGGTGCTAAATGATTGCGGCGTAAATAAAATTGAAAATGTCGGCAGCCATATCGAATTAGCCACATCCCACGGTAGCTTTAAAACACAAAAAGCAATACTGGCTACCAATGCCTTTGCCGCACAGCTTTACCCGGAGCTGAATGTTATTCCCGGCAGGGGACAGGTATTGGTTACCAAACCTATTGCCGGTTTAAAACTAAAGGGCACCTATCATTTTGATGAAGGATATTATTATTTCAGAAACATTGACAACCGCGTACTTTTTGGCGGCGGGCGGAATATTGATTTTAACAGCGAACAAACCTACGATCTTGGCCATACAAAACAGGTTAAACAGCAATTGTTAGGCTACTTAAATGAAATGATATTGCCGGATCAAAAAGTCGAGGTTGATTATTGGTGGAGCGGCATTATGGGTTTTGGCGAAGAGTTAACACCTATTATAAAACAGGTGCAACCCGGCGTGTTCTGCGCTGTACGGTGTAATGGTATGGGTGTGGCTATGGGTAGTTTGGTGGGGGAGGAAGTATCGGAGATGGTGGTGAACTCTTAGTACAATTGTCATGCTGAACGCAGTGAAGCATCTTGGATAAGATTCTTCGCATGCGCTCAGAATGATAAGTCTTTTTCTACACCGTCAACTTCTTATACTTAATCCTCTTCGGTCCAATATCCCCTAAACGTTTTTTGCGGTTCTCTTCGTAATCGCTGTAGTTGCCTTCAAAGAAGTATACCTGCGAGTTGCCTTCAAAAGCCAGTATGTGTGTGCAGATCCGGTCAAGGAACCAGCGGTCGTGACTGATGATCACCGCGCAGCCGCCGAAGTTTTCCAGGGCTTCTTCTAAAGCCCGTAAAGTGTTTACGTCAATATCATTGGTAGGCTCATCCAGCAGCAAAACGTTACTGCCTTTTTTTAGTGTGATGGATAAATGCACCCGGTTACGTTCACCGCCTGATAGTACCCCTACTTTTTTCTGCTGATCTGCACCGTTAAAGTTAAAGCGTGACACATAAGCACGCGAGTTGAGCGGCTTATTGCCCACCATAATGGTTTCCAATCCGCCGGTAACGTTTTCCCAAACCGATTTATTGGGGTCCAAATCGTCATGCATTTGGTCAACATAACCTAAGGCTACCGTCTCGCCAACGCGGAAGGTACCTGCATCGGGTTTATCCTGCCCGGTTATTAAACGGAAGAGTGTTGTTTTACCCGCGCCGTTGGGACCGATGATACCTACTATACCAGCAGGCGGCAAACTAAAGTTTAGGTTGTCAAATAACAGCTTATCGCCATAGCTTTTGCTTACACCGTTGGCCTCTATCACCACATTACCCAAACGCGGACCCGGCGGAATAAACAGCTCCAGTTTTTCTTCGCGTTCTTTTGTTTCTTCGGATGCCAGTTTTTCGTAATTGCCTAAACGGGCCTTTGATTTAGCATGACGGCCCTTGGGCCCCATGCGTACCCATTCCAACTCACGCTCCAAAGTTTTCTGGCGCTTGCTCTCACCTTTTTCTTCCTGTGCCAAACGTTTAGATTTTTGATCTAACCAAGACGAGTAATTGCCTTTCCATGGCAAGCCTTCGCCACGGTCAAGCTCCAATATCCATCCGGCCACGTTGTCAAGGAAATATCTATCGTGGGTTACAGCTATAACAGTTCCCTTGTATTGTTTAAGGTGCTGCTCCAGCCAATCAATAGATTCCGCATCTAAGTGGTTGGTAGGCTCATCCAGCAGTAAAACATCAGGCTCTTTCAATAACAAACGACATAGCGCCACACGGCGGCGCTCACCACCTGATAGTACCGCTATCTTGGTATCGGGCTCAGGGCAGCGCAGGGCATCCATGGCGCGCTCCAGTTTGGTATCCAGTTCCCATGCGTTCACGGCATCAATCTGATCCTGCAGCTCGCCCTGGCGGCTCATCAGCTTATCCATTTTATCGGCGTCGCTGTAGTACTCTTCCAGTCCGAATTTTTCGTTGATCTCTTCGTATTCCTTTAGCAGGGCGGTAGTTTCGGCAACGCCTTCTTCCACTACTTCGCGCACCGTTTTTTCGGGATCTAACTCAGGCTCCTGGCTCAAATAGCCCACGGTATAGCCCGGCGAGAAAACTACTTCGCCAATATTGGTTTTATCTATGCCTGCTATAATTTTAAGCAGCGATGATTTACCTGAACCATTTAAACCTATAACGCCAATTTTAGCGCCATAAAAAAAGCTGAGGTAAATATTTTTTAGTACGGTTTTTTGCGGGGGATAAACTTTGCTCACCCCGGCCATTGAAAATATTATCTTTTCGTCTGCCACGAGATTAATGATTGATTGAGTGAATTAGTGAATGAGTGATTTTCTTCAACTGGTAAATAATGGAAACAAATATGAGCAATAGCGGGGCTAAGTGCAAGGTGAAAGAAATTTTAGTTTGGGGCATGTCCGCCCGCTATTCGGATGGGACAGTTATGGACGCTCGGACGGGGATTAACACCCAACAACCACTAAGCCAACACGTCATTGCGAGGAACGAAGCAATCCCCGAGCGACCTGCATAGGACAATTATTTCTTTAGAAGAACCCGTTAGCATGTAGTGCAGGTAAACCGCCCCCGTGCAATCACCCTGCTTTTATTAGCGCGTGCAGAGATTGCTTCGTTCCTCGCAATGACGCGCGGGTGTTTTTGGGTGTCCGTCCGCTATTGGGATGGGACAGTTGTGGAGGGTCGGACGGATTGCTTAACACATTCCCTACCTCGCCCCATCATTGATGATAATCTTTAATTTTTCCTACCTTAATAGACAATTAAATTTTTTTCTAATGAATGAGCCAGTAAGGCAGCATGTTGTGCCAAGATGTTATCTTAAGAAATTTGCGTTAAGCAGAAAGAAATCTTGGTTTATAGACGCGTGTGATGTTTCAAAAACACCTCCAGTATTTTTTAATTCAAGCATTGACAATATATGCATAGTAAAGGATCATTATACCTTTCGTAATTTACCCGGAGAGGAAAAGAGATTTTTAGAAAGATATTATAGTCAAACTATCGAGAGTGATTATAATGAGGTTTATGATGCACTCATTAATCCCTCGGTTACAAAAATAAGTGAAAACCTACGCTTTAAAATTATCTCATTTGTTATAGCTCAGTTTTTTCGGACCACAAAATTCACTAAAACATTCAATGAACATTGGGAAAAAGTATTGAAGATGGGATATGATATGATGCAACATCACTCAACCGGGACTAAGCTCTATTTTGATAATAATAATGAGGGCAAAGACACATTTATTGACTTTGAAGGGCGAAGTCTGGAGGCTGTTATTAAGGATGAAAATGAAGACAACCGCGAGCGAATTAATATTCAAAGTTTTTTTTTATTTCGCCAACTCACTAGTCTTCGCCTCGATGATATAATAGCTGTATACAAGGTGGATTCACCAAACAAGTTTATTTCCAGCGATCACCCTGTACATATAAAGCACCCCCCGTTTGATCCAACAAATCATATTACCATGCCTTTAGATAGTCATCATCTGGTAGCAATCATGCCCGTTGGCGATGAACCGATGCCTGTGAACAGCAGAGGCATTTCGAGGATTAGGTTGCGGGATAATGCAGCTCGCTTACGCATGTTGACCAACAACCTTGTTCAAGTCGAACAATGTGTTCAGCACATTATTGGGCATAAAGATGCTGTAGATATTGCGATGAAGATGCATATAGAAACATCGCGAGAAGAACTACATAGTGAACTGACAGAATATTTAAACAGATTAACGGAAATATACGATAATCGCTCGCAATGACACACGGTGATGAACTATCCCACCCTCAATCCCTCAACCCCATTCCCTTTCAAACAATTGCTGGCGCACGCGTGCCGCGTGTGTCATTTCCGCCGGTGTTCGTGTTCCCCATCCGCACAACCCCTGTTCGTTTTCGTACAGTTATTTAAAAATAAGATGATATAAATAGTTTATTATCAGCCATTTAATATCTTGGCCTTAACTATGCTGTATCCTATTATCACTTAATCAGTCATTACAGCATGTTGCAAAGATATTTCAAGATAGCGTGGCGGGTCTTTTTAAAGGACCGCCAATTTACTTTACTTAATGTGACAGGTTTAGCCATTGGCCTCGCCTGTACGCTGCTCATTTATTTCTGGGTAAATGATGAGCTCCATATTGATAAGTTTAATCAAAAGGACAGTCGTTTATACCAGGTATTGAAAAACGCGCCCAACTCGGATGGTTCCATAAGTACATACGAAACTACCCAGGGTTTGCTGGCAAGATCTATGCACGTTGATCTTCCGGAAGTTGAAAATTCGGTTTCTGTCAGAAAAGACAGAGGCATGGGTGTACTCACATTGGGGGATAAACATATTAAAGCAAATGCTGAGTTTGTTGGAAACGAGTTTTTTGATGTATTCTCCTACAAATTAATAGAGGGCAGTAGTAATAAACCCTTTGCCCGGCACGATGGTATATTACTGTCGGACAAGCTGGCCTTAAAATTATTTAATACAACCAACGGGCTTGTAGGCAAAACGCTTACGTGGGACCATGGCAATAGTTATAACGGCGTGTACGCTATAAGCGGTGTTTTTCAATCGCCACCGGCAAGCGCAACCGATCAGTTTGATGTATTATTCAGCTATGACCTGTATGCTCAAAAAGAAGCAGGCGGATCGGGCGATATTTCTTACTGGGGGAGTAACAGCGTAAACACTTATGTTGTACTAAAGGAGGGTACCGATGTTGCCGCATTCAATAAAAAGGTGAAGGATTATACCAAATTAAAGATGAAGGGATTGGGTGATGGCGCGATAAAGTGGGAAGGGAATATATTCCTGCAACGCTACTCAGACAGGCATTTGTACAACCAGTTTGAAAACGGAGTTATTACCGGCGGAAAGATAGAATATGTGCGATTGTTCTCTATCATCGCGGTATTCATTCTGATAATTGCCTGTATTAACTTCATGAATCTATCTACCGCCAAAGCCTCTAAAAGATTAAAGGAAGTAGGAATAAAGAAAGTTGTGGGGGCTACCCGGTGGACGCTGATATTTCAGTACATGGCGGAGTCTTTCCTGATGGTGTTATTGTCGCTCATTGTCGCGGCAGCATTTATAGTGCTGGCAATACCCGCGTTTAGGGAAATTACCGGTAAAGACCTTGCGCTTGCTTTTGATGCGAAGCTTGTGGTTACTGTTGTTTTGATCGGCATTATTACCAGTATTATTGCAGGAAGCTACCCTGCATTCTATCTTTCGGGCCTTAAGCCCTCCCTGGTTCTTAAGGGGCAGCAAAAAACTTCATTTAGCGAAATATTTATCCGCAAGGGCCTTGTCATTTTTCAATTCGGCATTTCTATAATACTTATTGTTGCCGTTTGTGTGGTGTACAAGCAAATGAATTTGATACAGAACAAAAATCTGGGCTATAACAAAGATAATATTATACGCTTTGCAAGCGAGGGCAAGCTGCGTGGAAGTCTGCCAGGTTTTATCAGCGGAGTTAAAAATGTTCCGGGTGTAGTTTCGGCATCAAGCATGGATGGCGATATGACCGGGCACTATAGCCAGGGAGGGGGCATGATCAGTTGGGAAGGCAAAGACCCGACTGAAGGTGTTAAGTTTGAGGGTTTGGATATGGATTATGGAATGATGGAGCTGTTGGGTCTGAAAATGGTTGATGGCAGCCGTTTTTCAAATGATTTTGCTGATAGCTCGTCTGTTATTTTAAATGAAACTGCGGTCGCTGCAATGGGTTTGAAACATCCCGTTGGCCAAACCATCACAGTGTGGGGAAAAAAGAGGCAGATAGTTGGCATCATTAAAGACTTTCATTTTGAATCATTTCATACAAAGATACCTCCCTTCTTTCTCAGGCCATCACAGGATAATGCCAATGTTTTTGTTAAGATAAAGGCCGGTGCCGAACGGGAAACCCTTGCGCGGTTAGAAAGCTTTTACAAGCAGTATAATATGGGCCTGCCTTTCCAGTTTACTTTTATTGATGAGGACTACCAGGCGCTGTATGTTTCTGAAGAACGAATACAAGTGCTAACAAAATACTTCGCCGGGGTTGGCATTATCATTTCCTGCCTTGGGCTATTTGGATTAGCATCCTTCACCGCGCAAAAACGCCGCAAAGAAATCGGCATCCGGAAGGTGATAGGCGCAACTGTGAATGGCCTCACACTGATGCTTACGATAGACTTTTTGAAGCTGGTGACAATAGCCTGCCTTATGGCATTTCCGTTAGCATGGTTGTTAATGAATAACTGGCTTAATGGTTTTGCCTACCGCACGGACATTGGAGTCGGCGTGTTTTTAATTGTTGGCGTCGCGGTAGTTGTTATTGCATGGCTTACGGTAAGTTCGCAAGCCATTAAAGCAGCTTTAACTAACCCGGTAAACAGTTTAAGATCTGAATAGTTCTCTCAGTCCGTCAGGAATTTATTAATCCCCAAACAAAAAAAGTTCAAATTTATTTGATACTATAAACATAGTACTATATTTGTAGTATCAAAATATGATAGAGATAAGAGAACTGACAAAAGCTGAGGAGCCCTTAATGAGGGTGCTATGGCAATTACAGAAAGCTGTAATTAAAGAGATAGCTGAAAAAATGCCCGAGCCTAAACCGGCCTACAACACCATTGCCACCGTATTAAAGGTATTGAAGGGCAAAGGCTTTGTTGATTTTGACACGGTTGATAACGCTTATGTTTATTACCCGCTTGTTGCCGAAAAGGATTACACCCGGTTTATGTTTGATAAGGTGTTTAGTAACTACTTCAGCGGGTCTTACAAGCAATTGGTGTCTTTCCTGGTAGAGGATAAGGCCATGGATAGTGATACTAAGACTGAGCTGATGAAACTGGCGGATAAACTTAAAGAGGATTGACATGAGCAACTGGCTGCTATACCTGCTCGAAGCCAATATTTATGTGGCCGTATTTTACGCGTTTTACCTGTTGGTTTTAAAGCGCGAAACCTTTAGCTCCATTAATCGCTGGTTTTTGTTGGCGGGCACTATGGCAGCATTCGTGTTGCCCCTTGCGAAGGTAGAGTTGGCAGTTTTAACGGCACCAAACATTGCACATATGCCCGATAACCTTAACGATCGGATATCAGCATTATCATCCTCTCCGCCTTTTAAGCCTGCTGCTGTTATAGCAATACAAAACGGGCCAATCAATTATGCCGATGTATTAATAGTCGTTTGTGTAAGCGTATCGGCAATCCTTGTCATTAAATTCGCGCTCAATATTTTAAACATTGTTCGCCTGTACCGGCGTTCAGAAAAAGTTCATCGAGACCGGGGCATCACGCATGTGCTTTTATATGACAAGGAAGATGTGTTTTCTTTTTTTAGCTGGCTATTTTATCATCCTAAATTTAAAAATAACGAGGCTATATTGGCACACGAGGAAGTTCACATCCGCCAGAAACATTCGCTCGATCTGCTTTTTTTCGGCTTGCTGCGTGCCTTTAACTGGTTCAACCCGGTGTTTAAATATTTGTTAAATGACGTAAGGATAAACCATGAGTTTATTGCTGATGAGATTGCGGCGGCTAAATGCGCCACCAAATACCAATATGCAACATTGCTTATAGGCTACGCTGACAGTAATAACGCTTACCCATTGGCCCACGCCATGTTCAGTTCCAATCAGCTAAAAAATCGCATTAACTTCTTAGCAAAAAAGCGTTCACCAAAAATTGCCCGTTTAAAATTGCTTTTTGCGTTGCCGGTTTTGATAGTCGGATTGTTTATATCGGCATTTAAAGTCCCCAAGCAATACGGCATATTTAAGATCCGGTTGGCCCAGCAGCCCCTTAAAGTACACACCAACATGCCGGCTACTAAAGCATACGTGGTTAAGCAATATGATACGCAGGTGCCGCAGGCTAAACAGGTGCCGCAGAAACTGTCGTCATCGGTTGCGCCATTGTCTGTATCAAAAATTAACAAAAGCGCTGATGTGTCTGAACTGGCCGCTCTTGACGATCTGTATAGCAAATATATAATGGACTGGAAAGAACTGGATGGCCAACTGGCTGATATTATAGCAGAAAGGGATGCTATAATGAAGGGCTGGCGGGTTGTTGTTGAAAATAATGCTTCAGCTCAACGTAGTTATCAACGGATGAGCATTCTGGACGAAGTATACAAACCCGCTGAGCTTAACTTATCAGAGGCTTTCTTAAACGAGAGTATAAATGCCACCACTGAAAGCCTTGAAAACTCCGCCGAAGACGAACGTGTGTATTTAAAAAGTATTTCTTTGTTGGTGAGTAATTATCAGCAGTTTCAGGTAGCCACAAGTAAACTGTTTAAGTTAAACACAACAGATCCCGCTATCAACAAACAATACTATCTGGATAGGGTTGCCAAAAGAGAGGAATTCTACACAAAGGTTGACCAGCTTTTTAAAGATATTAATAACGATGTGTCAAGATCGGCAGCATACAACTTGCAATTAGCGTTGATAAATTTCAAAATTTACTGTAAAAAGGACGAGATAAACGATAAGATCAATCAACGAAACGGCGTTGTCCGGGCACGTAACTTGTTAACAAAACCCATCACCTAAATATTAATCAATTTAT
>CBFGNU010000172.1:0-8918 GCA_965650195.1 uncultured Mucilaginibacter sp.
TTTTAACACTAATTTTTTTAGCGCTTACTTTATAATTAAGTTCGCGGGTTGGTGTAAATGAATTCTCCTTACATCACTTTTATAGAAATAGGCTGATAAGGGCCTTTCTTGGTGCCACCCGTACCCGCGAGGACAGGATAAAAACAGCCAATCCCTTTACTGGGTTTGATACCAACGATGATGTGCTTCTCAAATCAATGTGTACTAAAGAGGGATATTTTGGCCCCTTCCCTATTATTAACGCCGCACTTAACGCTACAGTAGTATCAGCATTGGATCGCCAGGATCGTATGGCAGAATCATTCATTTTTTCTCCGCTTTATTGCGGATTTGATTTTAGCCCTACGCGTTCATCCACATATAATATAGATTCCGTTTATGAGTATGGATACCGGCAGACAGATAAATATGCCAACGAGAACGGCGGCCCTACCCTCGGTACTGCAATGGCAATTTCAGGCGCGGCTATAAATCCTAATTGGGGTTACCATTCTTCACCTGCGATGGCATTTCTGCTTACGCTGTTTAACGTAAGGCTTGGTTGGTGGATGGGAAACCCGCGTTTGAAGAAGTGGAAGAACTCTGATCCAAAACTTGGGCTGGTTTATCTTATGCGCGACCTGCTCGGAAAGTCAGACATTAACATGAAGTATGTATGTCTTTCGGACGGCGGGCATTTTGATAATATGGGTTTATACGAGCTTATCCGCCGGCGTTGCCACTATATCATACTCGGCGATGGTGAGCAAGACGTGAAAGGCACCTGTGAAGGACTGGCGAATGCTATAAGGAGGTGCCGCATAGACTTTGGAGTTGAAATAAACGTTTTGCCGACAGGTGATGATGAAAACGATAAGCAACCCACTAAAACACATATAACCTACTTCTCAATCAAATATCCGGGCTCTAAAATAAAAGGTAAACTTATCTATATAAAAGCAGGACTAACAGGTGATGAGACCGTTGATATAAAAGAATACGCGGCCGCAAATCCGGATTTTCCACAACAATCAACTAACGATCAGTTTTTTGACGAGGCGCAATTTGAAAGTTACCGTAAGCTTGGATTTCATTCCATAAGAGATGAAAACGAACTGGATCTGCCCTAATAGGTGTTGGACCCAACGTTGGTAAAAATTCCTGGCGAATATGTCTGTTGCAAAGTGTTGCATGTTGCGACATCTGATATCTGCAATAAACTGATAATCAAAAATTTGCAAAAAAAGGGTATTGCACTTTGTTGCAGCTGTTGCATATATTTTTGCAACACCCTTTTTTATCAACGTGGTATATTACCCCACCTGCGATTGCGCGTCAATAACCGCAATATTAACCATATTCACTATCTCTCTTACTGTACTACCCATTTGCAGTACGTGTACCGGTTTATTAAGTCCTAAAAGGATCGGTCCTATCGCTTCAGCTTCCCCTAACTCCTGGAGGATCTTATAAGCAACATTACCCGACTCCAGATTAGGGAAAACCAAGGTGTTTGCCGGTGCATCTTTTAACGTACTGAAATCAAAATTCTCTTCGAGCAGTTTAGGGTTAAGAGCAAAGTTTACCTGCATTTCGCCATCTATAACTATATCAGGATATTTCTCGCGTATAACACGCACCACCTCTGCGGTCTTTTCCGGAATCTTTCCATCAGTAGAACCGAAGTTGGAATAGGATATAATAGCGATACGAGGCTCTACATTGAATTTTTTAACCGCGTCGTTAACCAACACAGTGATATCGACCAACTCGTCTACAGAGGGATCTTTATTGATACTTGTATCGCCTAAAAATATAGGGCCGCGTTTGGTTAGCATCATGTAAATGCCCGCTACCCTTTTTACCGATGGCTTGGTACCTATTATTTGCAGTGCTGGTTTTACCGTTACGGCGTAGTCCATTGTGATACCCGAGATAAGCGCATCAGCATCGCCAAACTGAACCATTGATGCACCGAAGTAGTTACGGTCCAAAATTAGTTTATTGGCCTGTTTTCTGCTCATGCCCTTGCGTTGCCTTTTTCTGTATAGAAACTCAGCATATTGCTTTAACTTCTCGGTTTCTAAAGCAGGCTCAAATATTTGCACATCGTCCAGATCAAGGTTGTTCTCATTCATCAATGCCTGGATCCGTTCCTTATTTCCCAGCAGGATAGGTATAGCTATCCCCTCGTCTTTAACAATTTGGGCAGCTTTTAATATCTTATAGTTATCCGCTTCGGCAAAAACAACCCGTTTAGGCGCCGATTTGGCTTTATTGGTCAAGGCCCGCAACATCACATTTTCTACCCCCATGCGCTGATGCAACTCTTCCTCGTAAGCATCCCAATCAGTAATTACCTTTCTGGCTACGCCAGATGCTATAGCTGCCTTTGCTACCGCCGGCGACACCGTGCTTATCAGCCGCGGATCCATTGGTTTAGGAATGATGTATTCCTTGCCAAATGTTAAATGCTTAACATTATACGCCTGGGTAACAGATTCGGGTACCGGCTTTTTAACCAGTTCGGCAATAGCATATACAGCGGCTATTTTCATTTCCTCGTTAATGGCCCTGGCCCTAACATCTAAAGCTCCTCTGAAAATGAAAGGGAACCCCAAAACATTATTAACCTGGTTAGGAAAATCAGATCGGCCGGTTGCCATAATAACATCATCACGGGTACGCACAGCAAGATCATAAGCAATTTCCGGATCCGGATTAGCCATAGCGAATACGATAGGATTAGCTGCCATAGAAAGTAACATTTCCGGACTAAATGTATTAGCGCTCGACTGGCCTATAAATACATCAGCACCTTTAATTGCTTCATCTAATGTGTTTAGTTCCTTACCGTTTGTAGCAAATTCTGATTTTATAGGTTCGAGGTCCGCCCTATCGGCGCGGATCACTCCTTTCCTATCCAGCATTACAATGTTTTCTTTCTTTGCGCCCACGCTCAGGTAAAGACGCGCACATGATATCGCAGCCGCACCCGCACCGTTTATAACGATCTTTACTTTGCTGATATCTTTTTCCTGGATCTCGCAGGCGTTGATCAAAGCGGCAGATGAAATGATAGCGGTCCCGTGCTGGTCGTCATGCATAACCGGAATATTCATTTCAGCCTTTAACCTTCTTTCTATTTCAAAACACTCAGGGGCCTTAATGTCTTCCAGGTTTATACCACCGAAAGTGGGTTCAAGTATCTTTACAGTATTAACAAACTCGTCAATATTCTTGGTATCTAACTCCAGGTCAAACACATCTATGTCAGCAAATATTTTAAATAACAACCCTTTACCTTCCATCACCGGTTTGCCTGCCTGCGCGCCAATATCGCCCAAACCTAATACAGCCGTGCCATTACTTATTACAGCAACTAAATTTCCTTTTGCAGTATATTTATAAGCATCTTCTTCATTTTCTGCTATTCTCAAGCAAGGCTCGGCAACGCCGGGAGAGTATGCCAGCGATAGATCGCGTTGTGTTCTATAAGGCTTAGTTGGGATGACCTCTATCTTACCCGGCCTACCCATAGCATGGTAGTCCAGCGCGTCGGTCGTTTTGTTATTGTCAGTCATAAAGTGGTTATGGTTGATTTAATTTTCAGTCAGCTTTAAAAAGGGAAATCTACAAATTATTGCCATTACTTAGGTTGCTGTTTAAGAAAATAGCGTGAATTACCGTATTTCTTACGAATACGATCAGCGCACTACTAATAACCAAAGCTGAAACTATTTGCTTAATAGATAAAACTGCCATCGCCCCGGCGCTGTAAAACTCTGCCACCGCGCTCCGGCCTTCCGCTCCATTTTTGCAGATTTAACCGCAACCCAAACAGAAAATATCTGCTTAATGCGTTGGAGAGCGTATTGGTTACCGCCTGTGAGGTTACCGTTTGTTGAACAAAATTGTTTTGATGCAGCAAATCAAAAGCATTAAAGGTTAGCACCAGGTTTCTGCGTGCAAAAAACTCTTTCTCAAAACCGGCATTGATAATAAGCGGACTGGTGTTATAAGTGCCTAACCCCGTAACATAACTTTTGGACACCCTGTAGTTAACCTGGAAAGTTTTAAAGAAATACATGCGGCTTGTTACCACAATGGAGTTGGTTTGTAGTGAAGTAGCAGTAGCATTAGTGGCGTTTGAGAATGTGCGCGAAAGCCTGTATTCAAAATACGGATTTAGTTCGAACCACTCAGCGGGGTTTATTTGTGGGCCAACGCGCTGGCTTATATTCCAGGTTGTGGTATTGTAACGCTTCCCTTCGCTCATGCCATAACCAAAGTTATAATCAACGCTTCCGTTTAAAGCAAACACATAGGCGCGGTTATTAAAGCTTTTAGTAATGTTATATCTGCTGCCGAATTGCTTTGCACCGCTAATGTTTACGTAGTGTACCTCGCTGATAGTTCTGTTTCTGCCGCCGCCTATTGGCACTGCTTTACGGTAGGTATCAGTGCTCACCTGGTTATCTATCAGGCTGCCATTCAGCGTAAGCGAAAAATTAAACTTTGAATTAGCCAGATAGGTGTTGTAGCTGGTATTGACCGAGTGCGTAAACGTTGGTTTCAGATCAGGGTTACCAATAATAATGTTATTGGGGTTGGAACGATCTGTAAAGGGCTGAATTTGCTGAAAGTTAGGTTCGGCATTGCGGCCATTATAAGTGATCTGCAAACGTTCTGTACGCGACCAGCTATAACTATATCGCAGTACAGGTATAATACGCGTATAAGTGCGCGAGGTCGCCTCGGGCAGCCCTGTAACATTGTTAATTTTTGAACCACTGAGGGAGAAAGGCACCACACCAACCCCTAATGATAAACTATGCTTAGTACCGTTATAACGGTAGTTAAGCGACAGGCGTGTTTCATTTATTGAATAGTTATAAATGTTATCCATTTTAGAATTACGCACTATCGTGCCGTCGGCCCTTACCGTATCTGTCAGCGCGGTATTGTCATATATCGCGTAACGGCTCTCACCTGCAAATTGGATCAGCGAGTTTTTACTGATCGGCTCTACATAGGTCAAGACACCGCGATAAGTAGTATTGTCACTTTTGCGGTCGGTTAACACATGCGAAATTGAATCGACCAAAAGGGTGTTTTGTGTTTCATCAGCATAGTTTTTAGTATGTGTGTTAGCATCTGTGCTCCCGTCAGTTTCTGAACGGTTTACACTTAATTGCAGCGATACGTTTCGTTTAGGTTTTTTAAACGTATGCAAATACAATGCTGTTAATCCATACGCTGTGTTGCTGTTGGTGCTTTTAGTAAGCGATTGCTCTAACTTATGTTCAAACCCGGTGGTGGTATACTGGTTGATATTATCTGTTAGAGAATTGGAAACGGAATTGGAACTGGTGGTATTAAACGTAGGGTTAATTTGCAGATAATTGCTGCTGTCCAGATCGTGATCTATCTCAAACGCGAACCGATGGCCATTACTGGTGGACCCGCTGGTTTGATCGTTATTGAAAAAACTGGGACCTATGGTTGTAAAACGTTGGCCAAAGCTTTTATTGATGACGTTATTATTGCTGTAAGTGTAGGCATAACTGCCAACCACCTGCGTTTTTTTACTCCATTGGTCGCGGTAATTTAGTGTTGGGGAAGCTGTTTTGGTAGTTCCGCCGCTTCCACCACCACCGCCGCCTGTATCACCTGTTGATGCAACACCGTTTACCGTATTACGAAAGTTAGCTATAACACCCAATTGCCTGTTACCATTTATACGCTGCAAAAAAAGCTGACCGTTATATCTATCATTACTACCGTATTGCGCGGTTAAGCGCCCCGTTGTACCTACCGAGCGATCTGCCCTGGTAGTTACGTTCAATATCTTCTGCGGATCGCCGTCTTTTACACCCGTTCGTGCTGCCTGGTCGCCATAATCGTCAACTATCTGCACTTTCTCAATAATATCGGCGGGTAAATTTTGTATGGCCTGCGCCACGTTACCGCCCGAATATTCTTTGCCGTTAAGTTTCGCCCTGGTAATGCTTTGGCCCTGATGAGTTAACGACCCATCGGTTCCCACCTCCATACCTTCCATCTTTTTCAGCAATTCATCCAACGTGGCGTTGGGTCGAACTTTATAATCGTCGGCCCGGTACTCAACAGTATCCACTTTATATACAATACTAGGTGTGCCGTCAACTTTAACTTCGTCTAATAAATTCTCCTGATTTTTAAGCTCAACCGGGGGCAACACTATTCTTTTGGAAACATCACTGTTTAAATATTTTTTCAGAAAAGGTGCGTTACCCAAAGCTTTTACCTCTATCAAAAAAGTAGCTAATTTCACTTCCTTAAATATAAATACACCGTCCTCGTTGGTAGCCGCTACCAGGCTGTCTGCTGTTGATTTTAAGGTTACCACCGCACCAACAATAACTTCGCCCTTCGCGTCTTTCACCACGCCGCTTACTTCCCTGCTTAACAATGGTGGTGGCAACACATTAGGCTGACGAGTACGCCCAGCAGCAGGCACCTGGGCAAATAGTCTGCCCGATAATAACAGCAACAAAACTGAAAAATTGAATAAGGTTTTCAAGGTTGTTGCTATAAAATGGTAAATGTTATTGATGCACGAAAGTGTACCGGCAGGCAGATCGATCTTTTCATATAAACATTTAGGTTAAAAGCTGTGGGCTTAATTGATATATGAAATTACGCGGAATTTGACACGATATTATATTGTAATACAATTGTTGCCGTGCTGTTATATCGCGCTGCCTGTAAAATACTTTTGGCACAGCTGCATGCAACTATAGTAGCCGATTAATTGGGATTAACATCATAATACCTTCCACCTTTTTCGTCGGGGTGCTTTATAGTCTGTGAAGAGCCATCTACATCGCACTCAAAAAAGAAACGCGAGATCTTAAATTTATGGTATAGATAAAACTGAACATAGGACATTAAAATAGCATAGGCAATATATAGATCGTCATTTTTTAAAACAGCTATGACTACCAGGCTGACATTGAATATAAAAAGTAAAATGAAAATCAGACCCGCTAAAGATCTGTTTTGAGAATTTTTCATAACAAGTAAGAGTACGACAGTGAAAAAACAAACGTTTTAAAACCGGCCCCGGCCAAATATGGCAGGGCCTTAACTGACGAAGTCCTTACTTGTAGTTTGGGCGAAAAAGCCAAAATGAGAATGAACAGGCTCCAATAAACCGTATACGGCAAATGATACCGACATTTTATTGCGCTTATACAGCAGACTATTTGATGAATTGAGAAAATGGATCATTGTTTTACTTATCAATACAGTGAAAAAACTGAGTTTTTAAACCGGCCCCTAACCACATTGGTGGCGGGGCTTAATTGATGAAGTCCTTACTGCTTTTTAGAAAAGCGTATTGCAGATGATGATTGATAAAGCGAAAACCAAACAACACAGCGCAAGCCATTATGCAACTCTTTGCATATTCCGCTACCTTTTTGCTGTATGTTGATATGCCTTTAAACATGGCTATTAACTGTTTGGTTGTATATAGACGTTAAACGCCCGCAATGGTTTAATATTGCAGGCGTTACAATTATAGTATAAACGGGGTTATTTAAACAATTTCAGATCAATAGATTTTCCCATTATTACATAGCCGTGTTCATTAGGATGAAGATGGTCATTGGCGCCTGATTGAGCCGCGTCTAATAAAATTGCAGGATCCGCAGGATCTCTCAGCGTTTTATCGAAGTCAATAAGAGCGTCAAACTTGCCGCTGTTACGTATCCACTCATTAACCTTTTGGCGTGCACCTTCAGCATGCACACTATAGTAACCATTCCCCTTAAATGGCATAATGGTAGCGCCATAAACTTTAATACCTCTTGCGTGGGCGTCTGTTATCATTTTCTCGTACGCGGCTATCAGGTCGGTAGCTACTTTATAGGCAACTGTGCTATCTCTCTTATTACCTAAGTCGTTCACACCTTCGTATATTATCACCCATTTTATACCCGCCTGGTTAAGCACATCATGTTCAAAGCGGCTAAGGGCGTATGGGCCCAAACCGCCTCTGAGTACAGCGTTACCGCCAATACCCATATTAAGCACACCCACGTTTTTAGTAGCCGGATTGCCCAACAACTCCATTGCCAATATATCCGGCCAACGGTTTTGTTTGTTGGTGCCTGATCCCCGGCCGTCAGTAATAGAATCGCCGAAGGTGGCTACTGCACCCGCATTTTTTGATTTGTTTTCTACATCTATACCGAGAATGTTATACCAATGGTCGGTTTTAACGGCTGTAGAATAATCTGTATTAGCCGCTGTCTGGTTGCCCGGCAGAATATATGAGGTTGTGCGAGAACCCGGATGCCCCGTTACAGTTTGCGATGTTTCACCATAGGCTATAGTTATGGCGACTTCCATGCGTGGCTGTAGCTTGAATTTGATCGGGTCTGATGTGATCTCAACACCCGGTGCCATGGTAACTTCTTCTTTCCCATCGAACTTCAGTGTTTTGGTGGTAGCTTCATCAATGGCGCTCCCTCCTTTTGAAACAGCTATCTGCACTGTTTTAATAGTAGTTGGTGTTTTACTGAACTCGTTAGAAAGTCTGAGACGGATCTTCTTCCCCCCTATAGAAACCGCAACTACTTGCCGTATGGTATTGTTGGTAAGGCCGGGCGCAGGCGGCATGTTATTCGGCTCCACCAGTTGGCGGGCCGTGCCCCATGTGCCTACCCAGCCTTTTTTTGCAGCTTGTGCATTAGCTGTCTGGGTATAAATTACTGTAAATAATATAAGCGCGCTCTGTTTTAAAACGCGTAAAAACGTATTGGGCCTATTAAGCATGTTATAATTGGTTTAAAGTTTAAATTTAGCACAGTTGGCTTTAATTAGTGATACTGAAGTGCAATTTTTACGAAAACGTAATAGCTTCGTAAGCAAAGATCAAACACAAAAAA
>CBFGNU010000173.1:0-8916 GCA_965650195.1 uncultured Mucilaginibacter sp.
CTTCAAAGCGTTTGGCGTCGTGCTGCGGGCGGTAAGTTCCTTTTTCGGTCCATTCTGCTCCACGCATATCAATAAACATGGGCTCAAGGCCATGCTGCAGCGCTTTTTCAGAGATATAGAGTATGCCTGTTCCCCTTGGCCCACGTAAAAATTTACGGCCGGTAACGCTTAAAAAATCACAGTGAAGCTTCTTTACATCCAGTTTCATCTGGCCGGCGGATTGGCAGGCATCAAGTATATACCAGGTGTTTTCGTTGCCGGCACGCAGGTAATCTGCATAGATCCCGGCGATCTCGTGCACAGGCTGTACCAACCCGGAATTGGTGGGTATATGCGTAATGGCCAGCAGTTTTGGTCGAAGCGTGATCAGTTTTTCGCGCAGATCGTTCAAGTCAACGCCGCCCATAGGCGAATTATTGATGTGAACGATCTTTATCCCCAGGCGCTTGCCGAGAGAAAGAAACTGGATCTGATTAGACACAAAATCATCATTATCTGTTAGTATAATATCTCCCGGCTCAAATGGTATGGATGACAGCGCGCGGGTGTACGAATCGGTTGCACTGGCTGTGAATGCAATATTTGCAGGGTCGCAGTTAAATAACAAGCCCGCTTGTCTATAAAATTCATTCACTTCTTCAGCCCGTTTGGCGGCGGCCTCATAACCACCGATCGCCCCCTCCAGCAAGATATGGTCAATTTGCGCTTTGGTAACAACGTCGGGCATTAAACCGGCACCGGCGTTATTTAAATGAACTACATTTTTGATACCGCTTGTTTCGTTCCTGAAATTTTCTATCTCGTTTAAGGAAAACGCGTTGGTCAAGGTGTCGTTAATAGTTGTACTATCCATCATCATTTTAATTATATTCAGCTATACATTCAATTTCTACCAAAGCACCCATGGGAAGGCCTTTTACCGCCACGGTAGTACGTGCCGGCGTATGGTCTTTAAAATATTGTCCATATACATCATTCATTTCGGCAAAAAGCGACATATCGGTTAAAAACACATTCACTTTTACCACATTGCTCAGGGCAAGTCCCGCTGCTTGCAGTACCAGTTGTAGATTTTCAATCGCGCGACCAGTTTGCATCGTTATCGTTTCCCCATAAATCATCATCGATTCAGGATCCAAGGGTGTCTGCCCGGAACAGAACAACAAATTGCCGGTTTTAACGGCGTGGGCATAAGGCCCGATTGCTTTTGGCGCGGTGGCCGCAGTTATCTTTTCCATATATTAATGTATTTAATGACGCAAAATTATGGGCGTACATGCGCATTATTTTTGCACATATTGTGACGTATTGAATTATTTATGCATATTTCGGTTACAATCGCGAGATATATGCAAATAGATGACTTTGACAAACGCCTGCTTCAAGCCCTGCAACAAAACAACCGTTTAACCAACGAAGAACTAAGTAAGGTTGTTAGCTTAAGCCCGAGCGCTATACAGCGGCGCATCACACGCCTAAGAGCCGATAAATTTATTGAAGCGGATATTGCGGTTATATCTCCCAAAGCGGCCGGGATAGGTATTAGTTGTGTTGTTGATGTTATATTGCATGAGGGCAGCTCGAAAGCCATAGACAAGTTTAAAACCGAAATGCAGAATTGTACGGAGGTAAGCCAGTGTTATTATGTTACCGGCAGCTATGATTTTGTGATAGTTGTTAATACCCGGGATATGCAGCACTTCGAGCAATTTTCTAAAGAAAAGCTAATGGATAACCCCAATCTGAAGCACTTTTATACCCATGTAGTGATGGACAAAGTAAAGGTAACATACGGAGTGGCGCTTTAATTTAGCTTCCTCGTTTGGCTTCTAACGGCCATTTATGAGCAATATATGTAACGGCTCATGATTTAAACTTATGATGAAATTTTTTCCATAAGGCCTCTAATGCAGTAGAGTATTACAGGCCGGCTGATGTAATCTACCGCACCGGCACGGTAACATTAACAGAAGTACCCAGTCCCGGGGCGGAAATATACTCCACAGTCCCTTTTAAATACTCAATTCGCGTAGCTATATTTTTTAGGCCTATCCCGGCAACTTTATCTTTATCGGCAACATTAAATCCTACGCCATTGTCTTTCACTATGGCGATGATCTCGTTGGCAGATCTTACCAGCTTTATTTCTAACTCAGTCGCCTTAGCGTGTTTAATAACATTGTTAACTGATTCCTGAATCACCCTATATAAAACGATCTCCACGTTATCCTCCAGCTTGTTTTTAAAGCCTATCGCCTCAAAATTTACCTTTAAAGCTTCTGAGTCTATCTTCTCAATAAAACTCTTTACATCAGACGCTATGCCCGATTTTAACAGCATATTCGGCATCATCTGGTGCGAAATATGCCTTACTTCCTTGCAGCTTTCATCAACAAGGGCCAGCGTTTTTTCAATTAAAAACCGGTCTGCTTCCTGGTCAACCTTAATGCGCCCAAACAGACCGTTCAAATTTAATTTTACGGTCGAAAATAGTTGCCCTATACCATCATGCAGATCACTACCAATGCGTTTGCGTTCATGCTCTTCTGCTTCTATTACGGCTTTTGTAAGCTGGTCCTGTTGTATCAGCAATTGTTCCTGCAAACGCGCTTTTTGTTGCAATTTATTGCGGTTGTGTATCAAAAAGGCAAAAATACCGCTCAAGGCAAATAAAGATATAATGGCGAAAATAGCGGTGCGTTGCTTGTTTATAGCCAGCCTGTCAATAGTTGCCTGCTGATTTAGCGACTGGATCTGATGCTCTTTCTTTTCGGTTTCATATTTCACCATTAACTGGTCCAATGCCTTCACATTGTCTGTCGCTTCCACCGAATCCTTAAAATGCATAAACTTCATGCTATAAGCATAGGCCGAGTCTATCTGCTTATTGCGCGAATAGAATTGTGATATGCTTTCGTACGATTCGGCAATTTGTTTGGTGTTGTTTAGTTTTATAGCCAAACGGTTGGCCTCTTTTATATAATATATGGCTTTTAGCTTCTCCCCGGTTTGTTCAAAAGCCTCGCCTAAATAATTCAGCGTATAGGGCACTTCAACAATTTCGTTTATCTCATTTCTTATCTTAATCGATTTTTGCAGCAACGGAATTGCCTGCAAGGGCTGTTTCATGGCCAGATAAGTTGCCCCCAGATCGTTATAAATAAATGCGGTGCGCGCGTGGTCATTTAATTTTTCAATAACTTTTAACGACCGGTAATGATAATTTAAAGCTTCTTGATATTTTTTCTGACGCATTTTTACTATGCCAATATTGCCCAGCGTCATTGACTCACCCACCACATCGCCCATTTCGCGCCTGATCTTAAGGGCTTTGGTATGATAATTAATGGCTGGCTCATAGTCATCTTTCTGTACATATAAAATGGCTATTCCGCTGTAACATTCACCTACACCGGCTTTATTGTTACCTTTTTCAAAATAAGCAATAGCCTTCAGGTACGATTGGATAGATTTTTCTAATTGCTTTTTTCTTCTGAAAATTTGCCCCTGCGTGGTAAAGCAATGCGCAAAAAACACGGGGTCGTCAGTAAACCCTTTAATTAAAATGCCCTTATTAATAAAAAAGTATGATGAATCAAGGTCGCCGGCTATCAGGTATGCGTTTCCGATGCCCAGGTAAGCATATGCCTCACCTTTTTTGTAGTTGATTTTTTTTGATTCGGAAAGCGCCTGGCCGAGCCGAAATTTAGCCTCTTTGTTGTTGTTTCTTATAAACTGCGCCCCTAAGTTATTGAGGATGTCTACCCGTTCAATGGGGGCAAGACCGCCTTTTTTAAGCACATTGGCCAGGCTGTCTGTATAACGTGTGACAGGGTCTGCCAACAAAGTAGAAGGCAAAATAAAAATCAGGAGAAGGAGGTTCCGCATTAATTAAGGGTATTGGCATATAAATATATATTATATTATATTTTATTGTGTATGGGGGAGTGAAAATAGTACATATGTAGTAGGGGAGGTTGATGACGTGGGTAACGAAAAGGAGTGGGCAATTTGTGCGGGTTGAGTAGTACAGCCTTGTTAGTGGTAACACACTAACATGGGGAGAAAAAAATTACCTACTTGAACAATAAGCCGGGGAAGCTTATTGCTTATCATCAAAAGGACCTAAAATGTTTGTTTTGCTCCATGACGCTAAGGATTGCATGATAGCTGTGAGTGATCTCCCTTTTTCAGTAAGCGAGTATTCCACTCTCGGGGGAACTTCGGCAAACACTTCTCTGGTAACAATGCCGACCGCTTCTAATTCCTTTAATTGTCTTGACAATACCTTTAAGGCGATACCAGGTATAGTTTTATGTAACTCTCCAAATCGTTTTGATCCTTGTATTAAAATCCATATGATAACTGGTTTCCATTTTCCGCCAATAACTTCAATTGTGGCTGTAATCGGGCAGTCGGTTGCAGCGGCATATTTTTTTTTATTTTTTTCTTCGTCCATCTGATTGATTTTCAGCATTAGTGACAAATTTGTCCATATTTCACTAAAAGGTAACTACTTGATAAAGTTAATGCATTAAAATAAGTTTGATTAAAAGTTTACTATGAAAACAGATAAATCAGAGACTTATGAAAAGGGATTGGCTATGCTCAACCATCTTCATGGTGGCGGGGCGGGTGAGGCTTTAATAAATAACCTTCAGGATATTTGCCCTGATTTTGTGGACATGACTATTGAATGGGCCATGCAGGGCATTATGGCCAGACCCGGTTTAGACTTACTTACCAGAGAATATCTTCTTATTGCCTCCTGCACCACAATGGGACATACGGTGCCGCAATTGAAAGCGCATATTAGTGCCGCGCTAAAACTTGGTGGTACAAAATCACAGATTGTTGAAGTGATTCTGCAAATGATCTTTTACGCCGGAGGTGCTGCCGTGAGCAATGCTTTGGGTTATGCAAAAGAAGTTTTTCAAGATCATCAGGAATAGAGATTTCAACGTTTAAAAAGGAAATATGTGATAACTCCACAAACTGAAAAGACCTGCTTATTAGGTAGTAGGGGAGGCTGGGTGGTGAGGGGCTCGAAAAGGGCTTGGGATTTGTGTGCTGTCGAGTATTACGAATAAAAAAAATATATTTTACCATACCTGTCCAATTACCAAAACTCAATCGTCATTAGTTTTTAACCAACAAAATTTCAAACTAATGGAAAAATTCATGCTCATATTCAGGGGTAGCGATGTCTATCAACCAGACCAGTCGCCCGAAGACTTACAGTTACTTAAAGAAAAAATGATGAACTGGGTGGTTGACCTGATCAATAAAGGGTTGCATGTAGCCAGCGAACCGCTGGAGCAGACGGGCAAGCAGGTTAATGGCGCAGAAAAAACAGTGATTGATGTCCCTTTTGGAGAAGGAAAACAGGTTATTGGCGGTTGCACTATTGTGCAGGCGAAAAACATGGATGAGGCTATTGAATTGGCCAAAAGCTGCCCCATTTTAGCAACTAATGCCAATATCGAGATCAGGCCGGTACAAAGCATTTAAAATACCAAAAGCCATGGGAAAAGTAATGGTTCTGATCAGCATAACCCCGGATGGGTTTGCTGATGCCCAAAATGTAATTGCAGATCCTGATTTTTTTGAGTTTACTAACACATTGATGGCAGCGGCAGACGTCGCTGCCTTTGGGCGCCTTACATTTGAAATGTTTCAGGAGCGATGGCCTAAACGGCTGCTGGATGAAGCTACACCCGACTGGGTGAGGAAAATGGCCCAAGCTTTACACGATATACCCAAGATCGTATTTTCATCAACCCTGAAAACGACAACCTGGCACAACTCAACCATCAGCGATCAACTTAGCGCGGATTATATTAATGCCTTTAAACGCGATAACGATGGGGCACTGTTAACTTTCGGCAGCCTGAGTTTGATTGAAAAATTAACCGAGATGAACTTAGTAGATGATTATTATTTTAACATCCTACCGCTTCTTCCCGGTAAGGGTGATGCGCGTTTATTCAACCGGCTGAATCTTAACGTTCCACATTCGCTTAAATTCATTGATTGCAAACACTTTACTTCAGGGGCGCATGTTATTCATTATCAAAATCCTCCCGTGGATAAATAAACTTTGCAAATGGTTTAAAACAAACTCACTTGCTCTGCAGACGAACCCGATGCGTCCTGCTGGTAGGCGCGAATCAAGCCGATCAGTTCTGCACCGTATATGGTGGCTTTATGGGCTCCGACCCCTTTTATAGCGCTCAGGGCCTTTAAAGTTGCAGGTAATTTCTCGGCGATAGCTACTGCAGTTTTTTCAGATAAGACCATAGCCGGCATAATTTTTTCTGCTCCGGCCTTGTCCGCTCTCCATGCTAATATTTGTTCATATAACTTTTCGTTCGGTACCGCGTTCAGTGCTTTGAGATACGATCGGTCATGACTATTTAGTTTGGTTTTGCCGAGTGCTAAATAACTATCGGTTGAAAATGGATTTGTAGCAAAATGGTCCAGCAACCGTATGCGGTTCATAAGCCAAATAATCAACTGATCTGCTTTTACCGCTTTGTCTTTGGATTGGTTGATCAGTTGGGGTAATTGCAAGTGTATACTTTCAACCGCTGCGCGCACTTTCTCCAGGAAATAGATGGCGGCCTGCTGGCTGCGTTCCGCATTGAGTTGCCGAATGAATTTTTCGCCGACATCCGCAATCTCTGTTTGAAAGGCGGGCAGCATGATATCAAAACCTTTGAGCCGCGTTTTTAACGGTACAAAATTGAATAGTTCGCTAAGCAGAAACAGGCGATATTGTTCCTGGTCGCGTAATAAACTGTTAGCATCGGGTTTGATCGCTTCGGCTTTTTCATTGAAGCGGGCTACTTCGGGGTCGCCAATAATATTATGAGGAGCAATGGGACTGCGTAACACCATGCCACTCAAACTTCGGCATCGGCTCAGCGCCACGTAAGCCTGGCCATGGGCGAAAGATTCTGCGACGTCAATTATAGCTTTATCAAAGGTAAGGCCCTGGCTTTTATGGATGGTGATGGCCCAGGCCAGTTTAAGCGGAATTTGCGCGAAACTACCGGCATTGGTTTCTTTGATTTCCTGTTCGGCGGCTTCATATTTTACGTTCGTCCATTCCAGCGCTTCAACCGCAATTTCTTTACTGCCACTTTGCACAAAAACCGTTTTGTCTTCAATACGCGTAATGGTGCCAATCTTACCATTATAAAACAGTTTTTCCGCCGAACTGTCGTTTTTGACGAACATTACCTGTGAGCCAATTTTTAATTTCAGGTTGATTTCGGTCGGGTAGCCGTCTTTTGGAAATTCGCCGCGGATGGTAGCTGTAAATTCAACTTCTTCACTGGTTAAGGCGCTCAGCCACTCGGAGTTGATTTGCTGGGCGATATTATTGTGCGTGGTAAGTGTAATATACGGATCGTCAGCATCCGGTTTGAAGTCCGGGACGTAGCGCTCATTTAATAAAACCAGGCTTTTTTCGCTGAGGCGCTGGTTACGTACTTCGTTTAAAATATCAACAAATGCCTGTTCTTTCTGCCGGTAAACATGATCCAGTTCGATGCGTACATACGGCGCTTTCTGTAAAACCTGGCTGCTAAAAAAGTAAGGTGTGTCGTAATAAGGCCGTAGGATACCCCATTCCTCGTCGCGGATGATGGGGCTTAATTGCGAAAGATCACCTATCAATAACAATTGCACGCCGCCAAAAGGATAGCCGGAACCTTTAATATTTCGCAGAGTCAGATCGATCTGGTCAAGCGTGTCGGGCCGCACCATACTTACCTCATCAATGATCAGCAGTTCCAGATTTTGTAAAAGTTCCCGTTTTTCGGCGCTGTAAAAGCTGTCCTGGCCCAGGGTTCCAGGGATAACCGGGGCAAAAGAAAACTGGAAAAAAGAGTGAATTGTCATACCGCCGGCATTGATCGCAGCCACACCGGTCGGTGCCACGATCGCTAGTTTCTTTTGAGAAGTTTGCCTGAGTTTTTGTAAAAAAGTAGTTTTACCCGTACCGGCTTTACCCGTCAGAAACACAACCGTATTCGTACTATCCAAATAATCAGAGGCCAATTGCATGACCGGATTTACTGCCTCCATCTGCGCTGCAATATACGCTAATATCTACTAATATTATTAGTAAAAATAAAGGCGGAACTATAAATCAGCTTTGCTCGATCTCTTTCAAACTGTCCATTTTTTTGTAGGCCAAAAATCCTTTGATATCCTCAAAGTGCTCGCGAACCCGCTGATGTCCAAACTCAAATACCTTTTTTACCAGGCCGTCCAGGAAATCGCGGTCGTGGGATACCAGGATCAACGTGCCATCAAAATCCCTGAGCGCATCTTTGATAATGTCCTTGGTCTTCATGTCCAAATGGTTGGTGGGCTCATCCAGTATCAGCAAATTCACAGGCTCTAGCAGCAATTTGATCATGGCTAACCGGGTTTTCTCTCCGCCTGAAAGCACCTTTACTTTTTTGGTGGTATCATCACCGCTAAACATAAACGCACCCAATAGGTCTTTGATCTTTACAGTACCATCACTCAAGGGAATTTGGTCAATGGTTTCAAAAACGGTCAGGTTCTCATCAAGTAGAGCAGCCTGGTTTTGGGCAAAGTATCCGATCTTGGCGTTATGGCCTACTTTTAAGCTGCCCTCAAAGTCAATCTCGTTCATAATGGCTTTGATCATGGTAGACTTACCTTCGCCATTTTTACCAACGAACGCAACTTTTTCACCGCGTTCTATCACCATCGATGCATTTTTGAACACGACATGATCGCCATAACATTTGGTCAGATCTTCTACCATTACCGGATATTGGCCGGAGCGCGGCGAAGGCGGGAATTTCAGCCTTAATGCCGAAGTATCCACTTCGTCGATCTCAATAATATCCAGTTTCTCCAGCATTTTTACCC
>CBFGNU010000174.1:0-8886 GCA_965650195.1 uncultured Mucilaginibacter sp.
CCCTGGCCGGCTTTATTTCTATTGCTCCCGATGCACTTTCGCCATTAGGCGGCTATCCCGGTAATGACGACGAGGGCCGTACTATGCAAGCTAAACGCAACCCCAAAGAAATGGAGGAAGATTTTATAGCTGCTTACGAGTATTTGAAAAACCACAAAGATTGCAACGGCAAGGTTGGCGTTGTTGGCTTTTGCTATGGTGGCGGTATATCGAACACGTTAGCTGTTCGTTTGCCCGATCTGGCTGCAGCTGTGCCTTTTTATGGCGGACAGCCTGCTGCTGCCGATGTGCCGAAAATAAAAGCGCCGCTAATGATCCACAATGCATCATTAGATACCCGTATAATGGCAGGCGCGCCTGCTTATGAAGCTGCGCTGAAAGAGAACGGTAAAAAATACCAGGCCTTTGTTTACGAAGGCGCCAATCATGGTTTCCATAACGACACTACCCCACGCTACGATAAGGCAGCGGCAGAGTTGGCATGGAAACGTACCATTGATTTCTTTAAAGAGAATTTGAAATAAACGGATTCTGCTATAGGACAGCCCCGGCGTCGCAAGATGCCGGGGCTTTTGTTTTAGACACCGATGGCACTCGTCGTTAAACAGGCTCATGTGGTCGCTTAAATGCTGTGCATGGTCTATAATAATTTGTTTATCAACTACATTTGATCAACTTAGCTTTGAATTAACATAGGTGCCATGAATAGATCTGTTTTTTACCCGTTTGTTTTGCTTCTGCTGATGGTGTGCTTCAACCCGGCATCCGCGCAGCAACGTCTTATCATTAGCGGTAAAGTAACCAACGAGCAATCGGGGCGGCCTATACGCCGGGCAAGCGTTAGCATAAATAACAAGGGTGTAGGCACCGGCACTAACGACGCAGGGCAGTTCATCCTCCTTATTCCGCAAGCTAACCTTGGCGATACGCTAAGTATCTCGTGCATTGGTTTTGATAGCAAGCGCATTCCTGTAGCAGGTCTAAAAAACGACCAGGTGGTTAACATAGCCCTTGCAAAAAGCACAATTGAGTTAATGGAGGTTACTATTACGCATTATGATGCGGTAAAGGTACTGCAAAAAGCCATAGCCAAAATACCTCAAAATAACATTAATCAGCCCCACCTGCTGCGCGGTTTTTACCGCATGTATACCTTTAAAAAAGATGCGCCGCTGCAATTATCAGAAGCTGTATTTGATGTTTTTAATTTTGGATACGGTGATAAACGTGCGGACCTGTTCAAGCTTATTAAAGCCCGGAACGAGATAAACGACCACGACTTCAGTTCGCTTGAGTTCGGACAAAAACCTAACACTATTTTTGAGCAGGACATAGTGAACCACCTGCCTGCCTGCGGGTTTTTAAACGAGGAAGGGCTGGAGCGGCACGAGTTTGATGTTACCGGTGTGGTTGACGTTAACGGGCACAGCGCTTATGAAGTTGAATTTAAAGAGAAAGCCGGCCAAACAAAAGACACCTATCGCGGGGTAATGTATATCGACACGAAAACCTATGCCTTTATTTATTTTGATTTTGGTTTAAGCCCGGCAGGATTAAAAACGCCGGCCAAGAATAATTTTATATTAAAGTCATTAATAGGAATAGGGGGTGTAGGCCTTAACATGACTGGCGACCGTATGCGGGTTAATTATCAGCAGGTAAATAACAAATGGGTATTGGCTTCGGTAGAGGGGACTGATTCCATTGCAGTTAACGGCCCATCGCCTAAAGACAATTTTAATGCTCAAATAAAATTCAACTATCAGATAACTACGGTTGATACAAACGAAGATCCTTTTGAATCAACCATGGGCCGTAACGAAAGCATCAACAACTACAAAAGCAGCGGCGGCGAGCGGTTTTGGAAAGACTACAACATCCTGCTGTCTGATTATAATGTAGATGATATTCTAAAACAGATCCAAACAATCAATAAGAAAAAATAAGGCAGACCAACACCCGAACCTATCATAGAGAAGCAGTTTTTACTGCAACAAAAAAGCGCCCCGATGTAAACCGGGGCGCTTTTGTTTATTATGTAATGTAATTATGGTTTGATCATTGCCAGGCTACCATCAGCATTATGGGTTAATTCGGTAACCTTAATGTTTCTTAAATGGGTTTTGCCTGATATTTCGGTATCATGATAAAAAATATACCATTTACCTTTCCATTCAACAATTGAGTGGTGGGTTGTCCAGCCTTCAACAGGGCTCATAAAAGTGCCGCCATAAGTGAAGGGGCCTGTTGGCTTATCACTGGTAGCATAAGCTAAAAGGTGTGTATCGCCTGTTGAATAAGTAAAATAATATTTGCCATTGTACTTATGCATCCATGGGCCTTCAAAGAAACGGCGGGTATTATCTTTACCTAACAAAGGTTTGCCGTCTTTATCAACTATAAGAGCATCCTTAACTTCACCGTCAAAGCTTTTCATGTCTTTGCTCATTTTAACCACGCGGCAGCTTATTGCAGCATCATCAGGTTTTTTAAGGTCGGTTTTTGAATCGTTAACGCGTTTGCCATCTTTCCATTGTTGTAACTGGCCACCCCATATACCACCAAAGTACATATAGCTTGTACCGTTATCATCAGTAAATACGGCAGGGTCAATGCTGTAACTACCTGTAATTGGTTGTGGTTCTGCTTTAAACGGACCTTCCGGTTTTGTTGAAGTAGCCACACCTATATGGAAGATATCTTGCTTATCCTTTACAGGGAAGTATAAAAAGTAAGTGCCGTTTTTGTAAGCGGCATCCGGCGCCCAAAGCTGGCGGCCCGCCCACGGAATAGTTGATACCGAAAGACCAACACCATGATCGGTTACTTTACCATTTACATCATCCATTGATAAGATATGATAATCGCTCATGGCAAAGTGATCGCCATTGTCATTTTGGGCAATACCTGCTTCAATATCATGCGAAGGATAAATATAGATCTTACCATTAAAAACATGAGCTGATGGATCAGCAGTAAAAATGTCTTTAATAAGAGGTTCTGATAAATATTTCTTTTTTTCGGGAGCTTTTGCTGCCGTTGTTGCAGTGTCCGACTCTTTCTTTTTTTCTTGTCCCTGGCAAGCGGCAAAAGCCAGCAATAGTGCTAATGCCGATAAATTAAATGCTTTATTCATTTTAGCTAAATTGGTTTTAATATAATTGTATACGTGGGTGTACTAAATATTAGGTTCGCGGTATTACACGCGTGGTGATACAATATTAATCTTTTTTGTTTCGAATTTTAAATTTTACAGATTAATGCCCTCAAAAATTTCCGCACTCGTTTGCGTTATTTATAAAACGCCGCTTATTAAATAAATCAGGAACATCGTATTTTGCACTACCATTAAACTAAAAGAAATGAGAATTATAAAAACTATTGCATCAGCCGCTGTTATGCTGATGGCAACCGCCACCTTTGCACAAGACACCAAAATTTGGAACAATAAACAATGCGCTGTGGTACTTACTTATGACGATGCTATTGATATAGACATTGACAATGTAGCGCCGGCATTAGATTCGTTAAACCTGAAAGGAACGTTTTATTTGATAGGCTCATCGCCGGTGATAGAAAAGCGCCTGCCCGAGTGGCGTAAAATGGCGGCTAAAGGGCATGAACTGGGTAATCACGGTTTGTTTCATCCATGTGATGGCAGCCGGCCCGGGCGCAGCTTTGTAGTACCCGATCATGACCTGAGCAAATATTCTGTTGTGCGTGCGGTTGATGAGATCCGCGTTTACAACACTTTTTTAAAGGCCATTGACGGCAAAGACAAACGCACTTATGCCTATCCTTGCGGCGACCTTACCATAAACGGTGTTCCGTTTTACAAGGACCTTGAAAAAGATTTTGCAGGAGCACGTGGAGTAACCGGCGGAACACAAGGCGCAAATGAAGTTGACCTGGCTAATATTGATAGTTATATGATAAACGGACAGTCTGCCGAGTATATGATAGATCTGGTAAAGAAGGCGCAGCAGTCACATAAACTTATCGTATTTCTGTTTCACGGTGTAGGCGGCGGGCATAGCATAAATGTTAGTCTTGATGCGCACAGTAAACTGTTGCATTACTTGAAAAACAACGAAAAAGATATTTGGGTAGCGCCAATGGTAGATGTGGCGGAGAAGGTTATGGCTTACCAGAAAGCTAATCCTAAGAAAATGTAATTCCAAAAAAAAATAGCGATGGGTTTTAAACCCATCGCTATTTTTTTGGCGCTTTCTTAATGTATATATAGTTAAAAATCAACAACCTTGTAAAATGCTTTTTTACGCTGATAGTTTTGGTCAAATAACAACGGGAAATTCTTTCTTCCTCTAACCGGATAATTATCAAGCCAGGTGGTACGGTCAGACACGTTCCAGAACGTTACGCTCTTTACAACGTTTTTATACTTCCGCATTATTTTGAACATATCGTTGTATTTCTCTATCTGTTTTTGTTCAAGCTCGGCAGTATATTCACCCTTTTCGCCCGGTTTTAATTGCCTTTGATTCTTTTCCCAAGGGTAAATAGATATATCAACCTCAGTAAAATGTATCTGTAGCCCAAGCGAAGAATATTGCTCAATAGCCTTTGTTAATTCAGCATTTGTCGGTTCATAAATAGACCAATGCGCCTGCAAGCCAACGCCATTAATGGGTACTTTTTTATCTTTAAGCATTTTCAATAACTTATATATCCGTTCGCGCTTTTCAGGTCGCTCCGAGTTATACTCGTTATAAAATAATAAGGCTTTAGGGTCGGCAGCATGTGCGTATTCAAATGCTTTAACAATAAAGTCATCACCGCAGATCTCGTACCATTTAGAGTTGCGTAAAAACTTGGTGCTGTCATCATCAATGGCCTCGTTTACCACATCCCAGGCATATATTTTGCCTTTGTAGCGATTAACCACCGTTGTTATGTGGTCTTTTAAACGTTGCAGTAACACCTCCTTGGTAACTTGCTGGCCGGTAAGCGAATCTGTAAATATCCAGCGGGGAGTTTGCTCGTGCCAGCATAAATTGTGGCCGCGCACCAACAGCCCGTGTTGCTGAGCAAAATTTACTATTGCGTCAGACTCGGCCCAGTTATACCGGTGCTCAAGCGGGTGTATAGGTCCCATCTTCATAGCATTTTCCGGGGTCATGCTGCTAAACTGTTTCAGTAAAAGTTCCGTTTCCTTATTACCACTTAAAGTACGCTGAGACACTGCCACACCTATTGGGAAAAGTTTCTTGTACTTATCTTTTAAGGTGATGGTGGTATCGATCTTCTGTGCGACGGAGATGGACGGCAGGCCGCCGATCAACAACAAGGCGGCTAACAGATTAATACTTAATACTTTTTTCATCATAATTTAATTAGTTCTAGTTTTTCAACCGGGTGGTTTATACAGGAGCTAAAGATAGAAATTCTTATTAACGAAGTATTTGTCCGTTTGGTTAATGCGTTTATAAAGTACTACATCGTATTAGTATAAAAATGTGGGTATAAATTATTAAGATACTGTTAACCTGCCTATATTGGCGGCGAATTTTACACGAGAAGATAAACCCCGTCTTCACAAACAATATAATAAATGTCTTTATCAACAAATGCCAAAGTAGCTGTTGTTACCGGAGGCGCATCCGGATTAGGGTTGGCAACAACAAAAAAGTTTGTGGCCCAAAATATCAGAACAGTGATTGTTGGCCGCAACGAAGCTAACCTGAAACAAACCGCTGATGAATTAGGCGAACTTTGCACCTATAAAGTTTGCGACCTGAGCGATCTGGCTGCTATCCCTGCATTGATAAAGGGGATTGAAGCGGAGTTTGGCACCATTGATATTTTAGTTAACAATGCAGGTATCAACCTTAAGAAGAAATTTGAGGAAGTTAGCGATGAAGAGTTTCAACGCATTGTTCAAACTAACGTAAACTCTGTTTTTACGGTAAGTCGCGAAGTAGTGAAGATAATGTTAGAGAAAGGCGCGGGCACCATTGTTAACATCAGCTCAATGGCGGCGCAGTATGGCATCCCTTATGTTATTGCCTATACCGCCGCAAAAACAGCAATTGACGGTATGACCAAAGCTATGGCTGTTGAACTATCGCCAAAAGGCATCCGCGTAAATTGCGTGGCTCCGGGCTTTATAAAAACTGCCATGAGTGCTAAAGCGTTAGACAGTGATCCGGAACGTAAAAACAAAGTAATGTCTCGTACGCCGATGGGTTATTTGGGTGTGCCTGAAGATGTTGCAGAGGCGGTTTACTTCCTGGCGTCTGATTCGGCTAAATACATTACAGGTGTTGTATTACCTGTCGATGGTGGTAACTCTATCGGTTTTTAATTTTTTTGACAAGAAAATATCACTACAATGATACCAGATTTAGAACAAACCTTCCGTTGGTTCGGCCCTAATGATGCCGTTACCCTGCAGGCCATAACACAAACAGGCGCAACAGGCATTGTTAACGCCCTGCACCACATACAGCCCGGCGAAGTATGGAGCCCTGAAGAGATAAAGAAACGAAAAGATATTATTGAAGCAGCAGGCCTTACATGGTCCGTTGTAGAGAGCGTGAATATTCACGAAAGTATAAAAATTGCAGGTCCGGGCAGGGATGCAGCTATAAAAAACTACATTGAAACCCTGCAAAACCTTGCAGCAGCGGGCATCTATACCGTTTGCTACAACTTTATGCCGGTGTTGGACTGGACACGTACTAATCTTGATTTCAGGCTGCCAAACAATGCTTCGGCCTTGCGTTATCATGCCCCTGCTTTACACGCGTTTGATCTTTATATTTTAGAACGCCCTGAAGCTTTTGATGAGTTTACACCTGCCCAGCAAAAAGCTGCGAAAGAGTACTTAGACAGTCTTACTGCTGAAGAAAAAGAACTGCTTATCAATACCGTAATGGCGGGCTTACCCGGCACAACTGATGTTTATACTATTGAGGAGTTTAAAGAACATCTAAAAAAATACGAGCATATAGATGCCGCTACACTAAAGGCAAATTTGGCTTACTTTTTACAAGCCATTATGCCTGATTGCGAAAAGCTGGGCATAAAAATGTGCATTCACCCGGACGATCCACCGTTTGCGATATTAGGCCTTCCAAGGGTGGTTTCTACCGAGGCCGACCTGAAGTTTTTGGTTGATGCCGCGCCATCGCCAAGCAATGGCATTACTTTTTGTACAGGCTCGTTAGGTGCCCGTGGCGATAACGACCTGCCGGGTATAGTTGAACGCTTGGGTCAGCATTTTCATTTTATACACCTCCGCAATGTTAGGCGCGAGGCGGACGGGAGTTTTTATGAGGACCACCACCTGGAAGGCACTACCGATATGTATGCTGTGATGAAAGCGCTTATTTTAGAGCAAAAGAAACGTGCTGACAGTGGCAGAACAGATCTGGCCATCCCAATGCGCCCTGACCATGGCCATAAGATATTGGACGATTACAATTACGATACCTATCCCGGTTATTCAGTAACCGGCCGAATGAAGGGCTTAGCAGAGTTGCGCGGCCTTGAAATGGGCATAAAGCGGACTATATTATAATATCAAAATACAATTTGAAACAGCTTGAGAGCCCCGCATTTTGCGGGGCTATTTTTGTTTACGGCAACAATTTTTCTTTTGGATTGTTAACCAACGGTAATTAAGTGGCGGCAACTATAAGTATTATATAATCGAGGGAAAAAATATTTATATTTAATCCGACAATATTAATAGCCGGGCTGTGCCCGGCGACAATAAATACAACCCTGACCCAATTGAAAAAAAAGGTACTAATAACCGGCGCAAGCAGAGGCCTTGGCCTGGCAATATCAAAACTATTAGCCCCACATTATCACCTGATATTGCACGCTTCTACCCCCGAAAGTTTTACTGAAATTATTCCGGACAGCGATATTTTATGTGCCGATCTGTCTGACGCTGAACAATTGGCTGAGTTTTGCAAACAACTTAAAAAACAACACGGCAGCGAGCTATACGGCGTGATCAATAACGCAGGGGTGACCTTTGACAACTCCATCATTTATCAGCAGGAAAAACATATTGATGCGATGTTGAACGTTAATCTTCGCGCGCCAATTCTGATCTGTAAAACCGTTATGAAACTGTTTGCGGCCAATGGCGGGGGGGTTATTATTAATATGAGTTCGGTTGTAGGCGAAAGCGGCAACGCGTTCCAGGCTGTTTACGCTGCTACAAAAGCGGCGCTTGTGGCCTTTTCACGGTCGCTTGCACAGGAGGCCGCAGTAATGAGCGATCCTAATAATGTTCGTGTACTGTGTGTATCGCCCGGCTTTATTGATACCGATATGACAGCCAATATTCCGGCCGAGATGAAGGAAAAATATCTAAAAATGATTCCCGCGAAAAAGATGGGAACACCTGAAGACATAGCCGAAACAATTTATTTTTTATTATCAGAAAAGGCCTCTTATATTAATGGCACTAACGTGCATGTAAACGGAGGTTTATTTTAACTTATGCCCGATCCTAAAAACCCTGTTTATCACGAAACACTTGTTGGCGACAAGCCTAAACAATGGTTGCTGCATGGAGCCACCAAACGTCTTATTGACACATACCACTACCATTCGCCGAAAGTAGGCGTGGTTGCAAGTTATACACCCAAAGAGCGCGATGTTAAAGATCATTTTGGCATCTTCAGGGGTGTTGACCAGGTAGAATCGTTCGCGCAGGCCAGTATTGCATCATGCGGCACTTACTCGCAATGTAAAAAGCAAAATTGCAAGCCAATTGATCTCCGGGATGATTTTGTGCCGGTGTTCCTCAGTATAGGCAGCGTTACTTACCACAACTATTTGCAAAAGGGTGAAACATTTATTAACATTGGTATCATTAAGTTCTATAAGTTCAGGCAGATGATC
>CBFGNU010000175.1:0-8863 GCA_965650195.1 uncultured Mucilaginibacter sp.
TTCTGAAATTCTGAAGTACACACTTTACAATACGCGAAGTCCGTTGGTGCCCCTTGAACAAGAATTAGAATTTCTTGAACATTATATCAAGCTGGAGAAGACAAGGCATGGAGAAAGAAATGATAATATAGAATACGATACAGATTGATAAAAAATTATCAACTTTATGCAAAGCATTCAAATCATGGCACAAGGCACAAAAGAGAATCCCTGGCAACTGAAAACCCCGCCAAATACTTCGGAATATGAAATGTATCGCGATACTAAGGACGGTAAAGAAGTTATTGCTTGTATTGTGGGTAAAACTACGCTGCTTTACGATGCACAATGCTTAACCGACCTGCACGACATGCTAAAAAAGCACGGCGACTGGATGGATCTGGGTGGTGCCGACGAACAAAAGGAAGCCAAACCCGGTACCGTTGAAGCCTGGGGCCGCACGGTCGACAACCCTGTAGGTGGCTGGTATGGTTTAAAAAAGGGACTGCGCGGGCGCTTTGGGGTTTATGTTCCGCCTTTGATGGAAGCGCTTGACTTGGCAGAAGTTACACACGAGGCTAAAAATAATAAGATGCGGGCAAAGTAAGAATTAGGGCGTAGTTTTTTTAAAACTCCAAATACCTGCTTACTTTAATATGCACTTTATCCCCTTCATGATATTTATCAGGCTGGTCATTGATCAATCGGAGAGTTACCCCATTTTTATCAACCAGTAATCCTTCGTTAATACCTTTAAAAAGCAGTTGCTTTATGGTCCAGTCTTTACGCGTCCAGCTGCCGGTGGGTTTGGCCCATTCGGGGTAGATCACTACGTGCTCTTTAGTGCTGTGTATGCCGCAAAGAGCAGCCTCACTTTGAGTAAGCACATTGCAGCCGGTTAGTAACCGGGCGGTATATAAATTCTGTGGCGTTTGATATAAGGTTTTGGGATGGCCGGCTTCCAATATCTCTCCGTCTTTTAAAACGATCAGTTCATCCGCCATTGACAGCACTTCCGCCGGATCATGCGATACCATTATAACAGTTAGTCCTGTTTCCTTTACTACCTGCCGTATATCCTGTTGCAAACCTTCCCGAAAGGAAGTATCAACTTGATTGAACGGTTCATCCAGCAATAAAACTTCGGGTTTGCTTACCAGGGCGCGGGCTATGGCTACACGCTGCTTTTCGCCGCCGCTTAAATAGGCAACTTGCTTGTCGGCTATGCGCTCAATATTTAATTGCTTCAGTACGCGTTGGGTGTTTTCTTCTTTGGCGGCTACGTCTGTGTTGGGTAAAAGCACGGCTATGTTATCCCAAACCTTAGCAAAAACGTTTAGGCCATCGGTATCCTGCGTAACCATGCGCATGGCATCGTGCCCGGGTATCAATTTTTCTTCTGGGCCCCAAATGCGCTCGCCTTTAAATTGTACTTGCCCTTCATCCGGCGATAGCAGGCCATACAACATTTTAAGCAGCGTACTTTTACCGCTGCCGCTCTCTCCTATTATGGCCGTAATTTCCCCCTGTGCAATAGTCAGGCTGGTGGTTTTTACACCGGCAGCTTGTTTGCCCTGGTAAATTTTGCTGATGGATATTGCTTCGAGAAAAGAAGAGGGACTTGCCATGAATGACAAAGATACGTTTTAAAGATTTGACAACTTTTAGAAAGTTGTCAAATCTGTGACGTGGCCGGGTCACGACATCCCTAATTCTATTGTAAAAACGTTCAACTTATTACCTCGCCGGCTCATAAAGAGTCGGCCAGTTTCTTTTGATTTTTTCGTTAAGGTAACAGATCAGAGCCTTTCTTCGGCGCAACTAGGGTGGCTCTACGCAATTCTACGACAGTTTAGAGGTGGCTCAGGGTGGCTCACATTTCGCTGAGCCACCCCCCCATTAAAACCCAAACGTAAACCCGAAGGAGAAATTCTTTAAACCAGCTTGTGCAGGGCTATTCTCAAACATATCATTAAAGTAGTACTTTGCAAATATGCCTCCACTACCATACCCTAAGCGCGCAAACGCACCATAGCGCATTTTGGTAAAATGATAGTCGTCGTCTATCTTTTGTTTGCCGCGCTCGTCGCTTATCTGCTTAACTCTTCCACCCATTAACAATCCAATTTCCGGACCGGTTACAAACCTGAAGCGTTCGCCGTTAGAGAACTCGCTGGTTCTGAACTCAAATGATAACGGGATACGCAAATAGCTGGAGGAAAAACGGTTTTTACTGAACTCAACATTGTCGTTTATATAAGTTAATGATGTACCGCCCTTTTGTATGGTAATATTATCTCTCAGACGAATGAGTGTCCAATCGAGACCACCGGAAATATACATTTTAAAATGATTGTCAAAGCGGTAACCAAACTGAACCAGATCAAACCCCACGTTACTGGTTTTCCATTGCTTATAACTTAAAAACTGATTCTGCGGCGACAGGGTAAAGCTGCCATTATCAACCAGCGTGGCCAAACCAATATCAAATCGTGAAAAAGTGATACCGAAATTAAATCCGGGCTTGCCGGCTTTGGCCTTGCGTACGCTGTCAACTTTAGCTTTTCTATTGCCAAAGCTAAACTTTACAAGTACTTTCTTTTCAACAGTAGTCACTTTAGTTGTGTCGCCGTTTTTAACGGTGGTTGTTGTAGTAGTTGTTGTGGTATCTTGTGCAAAGCCGATGCTTGCAACAGCAACTATCATTGCGGTTAGTATTAAGCGTTTCATATATATTGGTGTTATAATATTATTGTTTCTTTATTTTTAAAATACCCAGGTTTACGCCTGTAAGTCTGGATCCTTCGTCGTTAGCAGCGTCTGTAAACTCTATCAGTTTATCTTCGCGCTTATCAACCGCGGCAATTATTGTATTGATAAAGCTACCCAACCCGCCGGCGCGTTTTTTTACGGGAGCCTTCTCCTGCGTGGGAGTATTGATGGCGTCGGTCTGCTTCTCAATATTTTCAACCGGATGATCAGTCAATGTAGCCACGTTTAAGGCAACAGCGTTCACAGAAACTGCCGGCTCCAAAACAGGAACCTTTTCTGCCGGCACGATAGTCAAAAACTGTTCAGGCTTTTTCACTACCGGGTCGAGTGTAATGTTCGTTTCTTGTTTTATATTTTCCGTGGTTTGAGCCTGGTTGTTCTGCCGCCTGATCCTCGCCGGAACGCTTGGTTTGCTAATCGCGACGTCGCCACTTGTTGCATTAACCTTGGGCGCGGCCTCAGCTATAACAACATTTGGTTGCTGCTTAACAGGCTTCGTATGTTTAACCAATTTTACGGGATGCTGCTCAACTTTCTCCGGCGTGCGGTTAAAAAACCAAACTGATACCGACGCAAGCACAACAATACTTGCCGCGATACTTAAGTAGGGTATTACTGAGCGTTTCGCTTTTTTACCATTCAGTTCGCCGGTAATGTTTTGCCACACTTCTGCTGATGGCTCAACTTCAAAATCGTTCAGCTTAGCATTAAATAATTGGTCAAACTCCTTATCCCGCATTTCCATATCTTTTATCCTCCATTTTGATAACCATATCTTTTAAAATTGAGCGCGCCCTTGATAATTGCGATTTAGACGCCCCTTCCGTTATGCCCACCATCTCGCCTATTTCTTTATGCGAATAGCCTTCAATGGCGTATAAGTTAAATACCATACGATAGTTGTACGGCAATCCCTGGATGAATCCCATCAGCTCCTTCGCGCTGAGTGTAGCTATTGCGGCGGCATTAACTGATGGCTCATGGTCTGAACCGGTAACATCCATCAACTGCAGCGTTTTGTGGTATTTGCGATGATACTCTATCGCGCTGTGTACCATTATCCGCCTAACCCAACCTTCAAAAGCGCCATCACCGCGGTAATCAGCAAGCTTTTTAAAAACATTAATAAAGCCATTTTGCAACATGTCTTCCGCCTCGCCTTTATCCGTCGCATAACGCATGCAAACGCCCAGCATCTTCGGAGCCAACAGCTTATACAAAACTTCCTGCGCTTTCCGATCGCCCGCTTTGCAGCGGGTAAGTAATTCATCAATTGTGTAAGTTGGTTTCAATAATAGCATTTAACAGTAAGATGAAAGCTACAGGCAATTGGTTGCAGAGAAACTGAAATATTTTAATAAATATACTATATAAATAAAAAAAGCCTCCGGAACGCTTCAGCGCAGGAGGCTTTTTTAAATAATCTTATCAGGTTAAAAATGATAGAAAGGTTGTATCATTAAATAAACCACTACACCACTTATGGTAACAAACAACCAGATAGGGAAAGCCCAGCGCACCAGTTTGCGGTGTTTTTCAACCTGCATTTGCAGGCCGCGATGGAAGCTTAATAATATTAACGGCAAAACACAGGCAGCAAGAATGATGTGCGGTGTTAAAATTGCAAGATATATAGTACGTAAAGTACCATACTGTGTTACCTCATCGCCTAAAACTTTACCATCGCCGTTGATATCGCCATAAATGGTATCGCGCTGCATCAGGTAATGAAAAAGGATGTAGGATACCAGGAATATCGACGAAAGGCAAAACGTCAAAATGTTCAATCTTTTGTGTACGGCAATATTACCTTGCTTAATGTAGTACAGCGATGTGAGCAGCAACACGGTACAAGTGCCGTTGATGAACGCGTTAAGCATGGGCAAATAAGGTGTAAACGCAGGCGTTACCGCCGGACCGGGAATTATGTGACGGTTTAAAACAATCACCACCAGTATCACCACAACGGTTACAATAGCTACGAATCGGAATATAAATTTATCGGTCATGTTTTATTAGATTCAAGAATCAAGATGCAAGAATCAAGACCTTGTTATTGTTTATACTAAGTGTTTACTTGTGCCATCTTGAGTCTTGGCTCTTGATTCTTGACTCTCAATAGAGCGGTTCATCCATTTCACGGATCTCTTCGGCTATCAATACTTTAATCTCGTCGTTTAGCCGGGTCATCTCTGCTATTGAGGCCCCTGAATAATATCCCCTGATACGTTTCTTCTTATCTATCAATATCAGTTTATCACTATAAATAAAATTACCATTGCCTGCATCAACCGCGTTAACCAGGAAGCCCTGGCGTGCTAAAGGATAGACCTGCGCGGTATCGCCGGTAAGGAACATCCACTTTACACCCGCGGGGTTAAACTGCTTGGCATACTTTTTTAAAGCGGCTACTGAATCGCGCTGCGGATCGACCGTTATAGATACAAATGAAACCAGCTTGTTCTTTTTATAAGTATCAAGCAAGGCCTTCAAATTAGTGTTGGTGGTTTCGCAAACGCCGGTGCAATTGGTGTAGAAAAAGTTAGCTACAAAAATATTGCTGTCAAGACTTTTACCTGTAAGCTCGCGCCCGTCCTGATCTGTCAGTTTAAAATCCGGCAACTGGTGGTAAATGGTATCAGGAATAAACTTGCCGTGAAACTTATGACCGGTTTTGGCTACCTGTTTGGGGCCGTAAACCGGCAGCGGTTTATACCTGTTTTTACCCTTTGCGGTAAGTAAATAATATAAAAATCCCGGCAGCGCCAGTATGGCTGCCAGGATCAGTATTTTTTTAACTAAGCGGATTTTCATTTATGCTCTCAATCCAATCCAGTGGTGGCTCTCATTAGTAAGCACCAGGATCAAACCGATGATGAATAGAATAGGCACAATTATAGAATAAACCAGACCCACCTTTTCAAACTTCAAGTGCATAAAGTAAGCCACTATATAAAATGCTTTGGCCAGTGTTAAAACTATATATATAGGATTAGCCACGCTGATGCTGAACACACCTTTTGGCACGCAATAAAGCGCTATAATAAATTCTACCGTAGTAATGCCCAATAAAACCCAAAATATTTGCCATATTTTCTTTTTGGTCATTCCTTCACCGTGCTCATCGTGGTCATGGTGTGTTACTTCTGTATGTGATGACATATGATATATTTTATATTGTTATACTAAATAAAAGAAGGTAAACACGAATACCCAAACCAAATCTACAAAGTGCCAGTAAAGGCCAACTTTCTCGATCATTAAATAACTACCGCGTTTTTCGTAAGTACCGGCTAAAACGTTAAGTGTTATAACGATATTGATAATAACACCGCTAAATACGTGGAAACCGTGGAAACCTGTAATAGTGAAAAACAAGTTGGCAAAAGCCTGGGCAGCTGTTTGCTGCGCTGATAATACGCCATGCTCATCACTGAAAAACTCTTTTAACGCGTGTGTATCTTTAGGAATGCTTGCCCACCAGAAACCTTCGTGATGAAGATGTGTCCACTCTAAAGCCTGGCAACCCAGGAACATAAGGCCACCGATGATAGTGAATATCATCCAGGTAACTACCTCTTTTTTAGAGTTACGATGGCCGGCCTCAACAGCTAATACCATGGTAACCGAACTCATGATCAGGATGAATGTCATAATACCCACAAAAACCAGTGGATAACCGCTATCTACCAAACCCGGTACAGATTGGAAAACCTTATCGGCAGCCGGCCAGGTAGGCATACTAAAACGAAGCGTGCCGTATGATATAAGTAAGGAAGAAAAAGTAAAGGCGTCTGACAACAGGAAAAACCACATCATCATTTTGCCATACTCAACCTTAAATGGGGAATGGCCGCCGGCCCACGGCGTTGTTTTTATTTCATCAATTTTTGATACTGCTTCGCTCATTTCTAGTTTAGCTATGAAATTGTTATTAATGTTGGTTCAAAAGTAAAAAAACATACAGATAAATCCATATAATATCCACAAAATGCCAAAAAATAGATGACATCTGCATGTTATATAAGTTCTTTACCTGAGGCACATTGCGGTGGCTTCTAACTAATGCAAAAGTTAACAAGACCAATCCGGCTATAATGTGCAAAAGGTGCATCCCTGTAAAAATATATACAAAGGATATAGATGCGTTGTTATTAACTAAAAACGCGTCGGCTTTAACCAAAGCACCCCATCCTAGTATCTGTATAATAAAAAATACGACACCCAGAAAAATGGTTAGGGTTAAAAAAAGACGCTGCCTGGCAAAATTCAACTGCTTTGCCGCCCTTGATGCCAAATACATGGTAACACTACTTAACGCTATTACAAATGTACTATACATAAACGCGGAGGGCAACTGCATGCCAAGAGCCTTGCCACCACGGCCGCCAATGTATACTATAAAACCGCTGGTAAGCGCCGCAAAAAACATAAATGATGTGAATATGAAGATCCACATATTGAATTTTTTAGCGCCGAGGTTTAATTTATCTTCCTGTTGTATCTGAGCCATCATCATCTCACTTTCCTATAAAATCAAATAAAAACATTAACTGTACTACCGGCAACCAAAAAAACGAACCGAACATCAGTTTCCTGGCTTCGGGTATCTGCCGGGTACGCAACAACATAATTGCTTGGTACAAAAATATCAAGCTGCAAATTAACGATACACCGCCTACAAAATAACCACCGTATCCTAAAATAGTGGGTAACAAGCTTACAGGCACTAATATAACCGCAAATATAACAGTAATTATCGCGCTGCCGGTATCCCTACTGCCGGTTGGTAATAAACGGAAACCTGCCAATTTATAATCATCATCGAGCACCCAGGCAATTGCCCAGAAATGCACAAACTGCCATACAAATTGGATCGAAAATAACACCAGGGCTATCTCGTCTATGCGTCCGTTGGGTTGTCCGGCTACATATCCAATTAAAGCAGGGAATGCCCCGGGGAACGCTCCTACAAAAACAGATATCGGCGACTTCCTTTTTAATGGCGTGTAGGCAAATGCATAAAGCAAAATTGAAAAAACCGATAGCAAACCCGTAAGTATATTAAGCGACCCTAAAATATAGGTTCCCGCCATACCCATGCCTAAACCTAAAACCAACCCTTGTCCCGTGGTCATCCGTCCGGCAGGCATAGGGCGATCCTTGGTGCGCTTCATTAATTTATCCAGATCAACTTCGATAACTTCATTAAAACTGTTAGCAGCGGCGGTGACCAAAAACCCGCCTATAACCAGCTTTGACCAGTTAATCCACATTACTGAACTGTATAGCGATCCCCATGTATTACCACCATTTGCCTTAACGGCAATAATAAAAGATATAGACGCGGAGAACACCACCAAAAAGGTAAGTCTGAATTTTATGAGCTTTGAAAAATCGCTAAATCTCATTGATGCCCTCCGTGTAAACTCGCCGAGCGGAATAAATTAAGCAGCAAATAAAATTGCGCTCCAAATAATAAACTCGCTAAAACAATATGACTGGCCTGTGCAACCGGCGGCAGGGCGAAGTAAGCCAATGCCACACCCGTAACTATCTGCAAAACGATCATCAGAAACGTAAAACTCATTATCTGCTGCTGTATGGAGTGCCTGTTAAAGCCCCTGCGCACCAACAAATATAAAACAAGGTTTACCGCCAAAACCAATAACGCAAGGTCGCGATGATCGGTAAAAATTTTTCCTGCATTGTTTATCCATGTCGAGCGGTATCCATCCTGTAGTCGCGTGGCAACAGCATCAATACGTTCGCGCACTTCGGTACCAAATGTTATTTGCACGACAGATAAGATCAGCGCAGCTATAGTAATTATGTAGGTTATGGCGTTAACACGCAAGGCAGGGCGACCACTTGCACGCGCCAAATGATAAGTAGCGATACATATAGCCAAAATAGCCAGCGCCAGTAACAAGTGCACTGTAATTATCCAGGCCACTAAATTGGTTGAAACTACTATAGACCCCAACCATGCCTGAAAGCCGATCAGTATCAAATTAAAAACGCTTAAAAAAGGAATCAGCTTATTTTTATCTGAATAAGCAAAAGAATATACAGCGGTGAGCAATAAAAATATGCCTGATGCGGCACCAAT
>CBFGNU010000176.1:0-8770 GCA_965650195.1 uncultured Mucilaginibacter sp.
GCCTTTTATAACGCGGCTTCTTTTACGGGGCTTATCGTCTGCCTCTTCGGCCACTGGCGCATTTACAGGTGTATAATTATTCTCAACGGTTGCTTGCTGAGAGCGAGCAGCTTCAATAAGCTGTTGCATTTCAACAATGCCCGATATTAACTGTGGTTTCCTCAGCTCATCAGCATCGGCTATACCTAAACTTTTTGCAATTTCGCGCAGCTCAGATACGAGCTTGTCGTTCAATTCGGTTGTATCAAACATAAATGAATTTAATTCAAAGGGAATTTTGTTGTGTGTATTATTTGCGAGCGTTAGTTGCAATACGCATTATTAGCTCAACAGTTTGTTTTTTGAAACAATCTTCCGGCAACTTTAAAGGAGCCTGATAGATTATAATTAAGAAATTTAATCTGCAACTTGTATTTCAGCATTTAAACCCAGGTAATCTTTATTATAATTAAACAACGTGGGATTTAAAATTTGTTTCTTTAGTGCAAGAAAATTCTGGAAAACAGTGCAATTCTACTCAATTAATTTTAAAAAACAAACTTTTAAAAAAAATATGTATAATAGAATAACAGTTGTTTTAATTTTTAGTTTTTTTGACCACCCAAAAAATACTTAATCGCTGTAAATATGATATCGCGCCAGGAACTGATAAACCAGATAAAGAAAAAGAAATCTTTTTTATGCGTAGGACTTGACACTGATATTGAAAAAATACCGTCGTTTTTACTTTCTTACCCCGATCCTATACTTGAATTTAACAAACGGATAATTGACGCCACGAGGGATCTGTGTGTGGCTTACAAACCCAATTCTGCTTTTTACGAGTGTCGCGGTATTAAAGGCTTACAAAGCCTTATAGCTACCTGGCGATATTTACCTAAGGATTGCCTTAACATTATTGATGCAAAACGTGGCGACATCGGAAATACTTCTGATAAATATGCGCAGGCATTTTTAGACGAGGTCTCGTCAGGAATGAGCTTTGATGCCATTACAGTTACGCCTTATATGGGTAATGATAGTATTACCCCCTATCTTAAATATGAGGGCAAATGGGTAATAATATTAGCGCTCACTTCTTCTATAGGCAGTAAGGACTTTCAATACTTACCAACCGACGATGGTCATTTATACGAAACGGTAATTAAGAAAGCCAATACCTGGGCCGGTGCCGACCGTTTGATGTACGTAGTAGGTGCAACAAAAAGTACCGAGTTTACAGATATACGCAAACATGCTGCCGACAATTTCTTACTGGTACCAGGCGTTGGTGCGCAGGGCGGCAGTCTGCAGGAAGTATGTAAATACGGCATAACTAAAGATTGCGGTTTACTGGTGAATTCATCGCGTGGAATAATTTACGCAAGCAACGGCGAAGATTTCGTGGATGCCGCCCGCGCAGAGGCACTTAAATTGCAACAACAAATGCAGGTTGAGTTGGAGAAAGCGGGCATTCTATAGAAACAAGAGCCAAGAATCAGGACATTTATCGATTTCCCATCTTGTCTCTTGGTTCTTGACTCTTGATACTAAATTATCCCTAAGTTTCTATTTTACCCTCTATTGAGTCGTCCAATGTTTTGCCGATAGCGGCACCAACGAGCATTTTCACAAATGCGACCGCATTTCCATGCTTATTATCCCAATAGTAACCTTCGGATGGTTCTACTTTTAAAACAGCAATACGTGGGTCATCCTGGCCTTCGGTAAACCAGGTTTTCATTAGTGGTTCCCATAGTTCTGCTATTTTGGCTTTGTCGCTGCTTGCAGTCGCTATGCCATAAATATTTAAAAAATCAGAATGCTCTGAACCTTTAAATAACAGATGCACAAATGGATCAGCGGTTATTTCTGCATAGGTGTGGCTATCATTGGCGCATAAAAACCAAAAATTACCTTGATCATCAATTTGCTGAACTGCCATGGGGCGCGTTGAAAAAGGGATTCCAGTTTTAATGTTACTGCAAAAAAAGCAGGTGGCTTTGTCTGCAAGCGCCTTTATTTTTTTAATGGCTTCAGGGCCGGCAAGGTCCTGATGATTTTCCTCGGGTTGTTGTTGATTGATACTATTCATAACAAAAAATGCTTTAACCAACCATATCAAATAGTTCGCCAAAGCATCTTGTTATAAAAATAAATTAATTACTATAAATAAACAGACTGTATTATTCGTAAAACCCGAAGTAATTACGGGCATTATTGTAGCAAATATCCTCCACAATTTTGCCGGTCCAGGCTATATCGTTAGGCAACTCGCCGTTCTCTATATCGTTGCCAAACAGATTGCATAATATCCTTCGGAAATACTCATGCCGCGGAAAAGACATAAAGCTGCGTGAGTCAGTAAGCATACCCACCATTCGACTTAATAAACCGATGTTTGAGAGCGAATTCATCTGATTGATCATACCCTCTTTTTGATCCATAAACCACCATGCGGAGCCAAATTGCACTTTTCCTACTACAGATCCATCATTAAAATTACCTGCCATTGAGGCGAAGAGGTCGTTATTTACCGGATTGTTGTTGTATAAAATAGTTTTCGCTAAGCGGTTATCGGTATCCAACTTATCTAAAAATCTGGATAGGCTTTTTCCGTGGGTAAAGTCACCAATTGAGTCCCATCCCGTGTCGGGTCCTAAAGTGGAGAGCGCCCGTGTATTATTGTTGCGTAATGCCCCGATATGATACTGCTGAACCCACCCTTTTTCATGATCCCACAAAGCGAATTGATACAACAGGGCCGATTTAAATTTCAAATTTTCATCAGCGGTAATTTCATTGCGATTTCTTATCTTCTGAAAGATATTTACTATCTCGGCATCCGTGTAATCGGTAGCGTAAATGTAGTCTAAACCATGATCTGATAGCTTCCCACCGTTAGCAGCAAAATAATCGTGACGTGATTTTAACGCGGAAAGATATTCATCAAGATTTTCGATTTGTGTACCTGAAACATTCTCGAGTTTATCAATATACTCATTCAGCGCGGCAACGCTATCTGCATTCATTGCCTTATCCGGGCGAAAGGAAGGCAGCACTTTTAGCCCGAAATTATCTTCTTTAATTTTTTTATGATCGGCCAGATTATCTAAGGGATCATCTGTTGTCCCCACTACTTCAACTTTGCTTCTTTTAAGCAGGCTGCGTACGCTGTATTCAGGTGATTGCAGTTTTTCGCTGCACTCATCATATATCCTCGCGGCAGTTGCTGGTGAAAGCACATCCTTAATTCCGAAGTAGCGTTGCAGTTCAAGATGTGTCCAGTGGAATAAAGGATTACGCAATGTGTAGGGCACAGTAGCCGCCCACATTTCGAACTTTTCTCTGTCGCTTTTATTACCTGTTATGTAAGCTTCATTTACTCCGTTGGCGCGCATGGCACGCCATTTATAATGGTCGCCTTTTAGCCAGATCTGAGTGACATTTGCAAATTGCTTATCGGCGGCAATTTCATCGGGCGGTAAGTGGCAGTGGTAATCTATAATAGGTTTATCAGCTGCATAATCATGGTATAATACCTGCGCCGTTTTAGTATTCAACAAGAAATCGTCGTCCAGAAAATTCTTCATTAAGTTCTTTGCAATTTGCGGTCGGCAATAATACTATTTATCCACAATTACTTAAGCCGCATTAACCAAAAAAACGTTGGCAAAATACTATTTCGATTTCGGGTTGTTAATACAAACCCACCACAATCTAAAACAAATGATTGAGACCGTTACCCCACCGCTTTGTTTAAAGCAACTATAGCAAGTTTAAAATCCTCTTTAGCTACAACAAACTGAATATTAACCTTTCCCTTGGCAACGCCCGTACTTAGTATATTAATATCGGCTTTTGCTAATGCAGCTGCGCTTTTAGCCAACAAGCCCGGTTGATCCATGTTGCTGCCTAGTAAACACACCATTGCCACAGGCTCGGTGGTCACGCGTTCGAAATTTTGTTGTAACTCAGCTATCAGTTCCTGTTTCAGGTCGTTCTCCCAAATAACAATGCTAATGCTGTTGGCGCTGGTAACCTTGTAGGTATAGCTGATGCCGTGATTATAAAAAGCCTGCATTATGCGCAAATCGCTGCCCACGTTACCGGTCATTAGCGGATCGTAGATATCAATCATTAATTGCTTATCCGTTCCGGTAATAACCTCTACCCTTTTAATATTAGATACGTAACCTTTTGTAATAAGCGTACCGGGATGCTCAGGCTCAAAAGTGTTTTTGATCCGTAAATGAACACCCGCCATTTCAAGCGGTTTAGCAGCTTTTGGGTGTATAGCCTCCATGCCCACATCTGCAAGCTGATCGGCGATATCGTAATTGGTATGCCCTACCGGCCGAACGTTCTCGATGCCAACCAAACCCGGATCGGCAGTAGAAAGGTGGTATTCTTTATGGATGATAGCTTCCTGTGGTTTTAATACTTCTGCTATCTTACTGAATGTCACCTCGGAGTACCCACGGTCAAATTCACGCATAATGCCTTCGGTGCCTTTTGCGTAGCCTGTGGCAATAACTACGCAGCTATTTAGATCAATAGTTGAAAACGCGTCTTTTATCCTTTCGCTGATGCTGAGTGCGCGGGCATCTGTAAGTCCTGCTAAATCAAGCAAATGAGCATTTATTCCTCTTTGCTTCAAAATGCTGCTTAATACATAGGCTGAATGGCTTTCGCCTAACGATGCCAGTATCTCGCGTGCAGCCAATAGTATACCCTCGTTCAGATACCCGGATGCCAGCATGGTAACCGCGCTGTCCAGGTAATTAACAGCGGTTTGCATATCCCTGTCAACAACCGCGTCCGCTTCCGCAACGTTAAGGCCAAGTGGCTCGTACTGTTTATTCAGTTCTTTAAGCTCCGTTGCTACTACTTTCAGCTCGCTACGGAAATCTTCCCTATTAGCTAGTTTTTGGTAAACACCGGGGGCTTTGGTCTTCTTGTTCTCGAGCAGCAGGTTAGTTACCCCTGAGAATGCCGATACTACAAAAACACGGTTATACAGCTCTGTGCCGGTTTTGTTGTATAATATAATATTGTCAATAACCTGGTTAAGGGCACTCATTGATGTGCCACCAATTTTCTCTACAGTTAGCATAATTATTAAAAGGGCTCAAAACTACATAATTTATTTATTTCCGCATGGCTGCTCCGCTTGTGGAGGTGAAACAAGTGGAACAAACCGGAACAAGCGATTTATTAAAATGCTGATAAAATGCGGGGGTGTTGCAGAAAAATATAGCAACAGTTGCAACACATGCAATAGCAATTTTCTATCAACAACTAATTAATAATAAGTTATAAAATTTCCCTGCAACATTTTGCAACAGACTTATTCGTCAGGAAATTTAGCTGTAAAATTGGAATAATCGTCTGATTTAAAAGCAATTGAAAATTATTCAATTTACCGGTTTTTCTCCACTTTTCTGCCGGGTGTACATGTGTAAATATCACAAGTTAATATTGTACGTGTGTTTATTCTCGCACATTACAAAGGTGCTGTGCGTACTGCCTATACTGGTTACAGAACCCAGCTTGTTAAATACAAAGTCCTGGTAATGTTTCATATCCCTGGCCAATACTTTCAGCAAAAAGTCAAAATCTCCCGAAATATTATAACATTCAACGACTTCATCTAATTTAAGTATATCGGTTACAAACTTATGTCCAATGCTTTTATCGTGTTGCTTTAGTTTAATATTACAGAACACAATTAAGCCGTAATTGAGCTTTTCGGCATCAATTATGGCAATATATTTCTTTATGTAACCGCTGGTTTTTAGCTTTTTTACCCGCTCAAAAACCGGCGATGCGGACAGGTTTACTTTAGCGGCCAGCTCTTTTATAGTGATTTCCGAGTCTTCACCAAGCAATTTTAGCAGGCGGATATCGGTTTGGTCTAATTCTTCCATAGAATAATTTTCTTTTCTATCGTAAATTTAATTACTCAAAAAGAATAATTAACGCCAATAAAAATTAAATATAGGTTTTATTACTGATTTTAAATTGAAATAAAGCAATTAAATCTACATAAATAGATTTGTAAAGAATTTAATCCATAAAAAATGGAATTTGTATTCTTTCAATTTATCTACTTAAAAAATGCTAACGCAAAACCTGGGCTACCCACGAATTGGTGGCCAACGACAATTAAAAAAAGCCTGCGAACAATATTGGGCGGGTAAGATCCAACTGGGCGACCTGAAAGAGGTAGCGCGTAAGATCAAAAACGAGAACTGGCAAACGCAATTAGAGGCGGGTATTGATCTTATCCCCTGCAACGATTTTAGCTTTTACGACCATGTGCTTGACACAAGCTTAATGCTGGGCGTTATCCCCCACCGTTACACGCCGTTGTTATCCAAAGTAAGTTCTAACAACGAGTATGATCTTTATTTTGCCATGGCCCGTGGTTATCAGAAAGATGGCTTGGACATTACCGCCATGGAAATGACCAAATGGCTGGATACCAATTATCATTATCTGGTACCCGAATTTACAGCTAGGCAAGAGTTTAGCTTATTTAATGAAAATGTTTTTGGCGAATATATAGGCGCTAAAAAGCTGCTTGGCCAAAAAGCCAAGCCAGTGTTGGTTGGGCCGGTAAGTTACCTGCTGTTGGGTAAAGAGAAAGAAGAGGGCTTTGACCGTGTTGATCTGATAAAAAAGCTGGTACCTGTTTATATTAAGATAATTAACCGTTTGAAACATTTGGGCGCCGAATGGATCCAGTTGGATGAGCCCTGCCTGGCACTTGATCTATCCAAAAAAGAAAAAGAAGCGTTTGAATTTGCATACCGCGCTATAGCCAACCGTGTAAGCGGGGTGAAATTGCTGGTTGCAACGTATTTTGAAGCACTGTTGGATAATACACAATTAGCCGTTAACCTGCCGGTGGCGGCTTTACATATCGACTTGGTACGTGCTCCGGAGCAGTTGGATGAGGTACTCAGGCTTATTCCAAATAACCTTCAACTTTCGCTGGGAGTTGTAGATGGACGTAATGTTTGGAAAAACGACTACGAAGACTCATTAAAGCTAATCAATAAAGCTGTTGAAAAACTGGGTACCGATAGAATTATCATTGCTCCCTCCTGCTCGCTTTTGCATAGCCCGATAGATCTGGAGGGTGAGACCAGCATCGACCCGGAAGTTAAAAACTGGATGGCCTTTGCCAAACAAAAATTGAATGAGGTAAGTGAACTGAAACAGATAGCGGAAGGGAATAATAATCTGTTAACAGCAAACAAAAAAGCGATAGAAAGCAGGCGTGTGTCCAACAAAGTGCATAAACAAGAGGTGAAGGGCCGCGTAATCGCTTTAATTGATACGGACGCCATCCGTAGTAGTAACTTCTCTGTAAGGCAGCAAATACAGCGTGAGCGTTTTAACCTACCCCTGTTCCCTACAACTACCATTGGTTCGTTTCCGCAAACAGATGATATTCGCCAGTTGCGTGCTAAATTTAAAAAAGGCGACCTAACGCTTGAACAATATGAAAAGGAAATAGAACAGGCCACCATTGATGTGATACGCTGGCAGGAAGAAATTGGCCTGGATGTGCTTGTACATGGCGAATTTGAACGCAATGACATGGTGGAGTATTTTGGCGAACAGCTGGACGGGTTTTTATTCACCAGAAACGGATGGGTGCAAAGCTATGGCAGTCGCTGTGTTAAACCACCTGTTATTTATGGCGATGTTAGTCGCCCTAAGGATATGACAGTGCGCTGGACCAAATTCGCGGCGGCGCAAACCAACAAACCAATGAAGGGCATGCTAACCGGCCCGGTAACTATTTTGCAATGGTCGTTTGTACGCGATGACCAGTCGCGCGAGGTAACCACCAACCAGATCGCGTTAGCTATTCGCGACGAAGTTTTAGCGCTCGAAGCAGCAGGCATCGGCATTATTCAGATAGATGAAGCCGCCATTCGCGAAGGTTTGCCATTGCGTAAAGCTAAACAGCCGCTTTACCTTGATTGGGCCGTGAAGGCTTTCAGGATAACAGCGAGCGGCGTTAAGGACGAAACCCAGGTACATACACACATGTGTTACAGCGAGTTTAACAACATTATTGAACACATTGCCGCAATGGATGCGGATGTGATCACTATAGAGACTTCGCGCTCGCAAATGGAGCTGCTGCAGGCGTTTGCAAATTTTGAATATCCTAATGAGATAGGTCCGGGTGTTTATGATATCCATTCGCCACGTGTGCCCGGTACTGAAGAGATGGCGTCTCTGTTGGCTAAAGCGGCGCAACTGTTGCCTGTACAACATTTATGGGTCAATCCTGATTGTGGGTTAAAAACGCGTAAGTGGCCGGAAACAAAAGCAGCTTTAATTAATATGGTTACAGCGGCGAAACAGGCGAGGGAAGAATTAAGCATTTAATTAAATAAAGTGTCATTTCGAGCGATAGCGAGAAATCTATACATAGTTGAGCCACAGGACAGGCTTGTGTATAGATCTCTCACTGTGTTCGAGATGACATTTTCTTACATCCCCGGCAGTTTAATCCCTGCATCTTTTACATCCTGCAATATCGTTTCCTGTACGGCCAGTTTAGTATCCTGGTATCCATGAGAATTTACCCAAACATTAACACTCATTAAAAAACCATCGGGCTGTAATTCACCCACCCCTATTCGTCGCTCAGGTTGAGACAATACGTTTTCGCATTTATCAATCGCTTTATTTATTACCTCCTTTGCCTGCCGGATATCAATGCCATTAGGGATTTTCATGTTGATATCCAGCCGCCGGTTAC
>CBFGNU010000177.1:0-8734 GCA_965650195.1 uncultured Mucilaginibacter sp.
CAAAGCAAATCATACAACAGGCTTTTCTTTTTACAGCTTATTTTAGGTTTATTAGGCGCTTACTATCACTTTAAACGCAGCCAGCGCGATGCAGGGGTTGTAGGCGTATTGTTCTTCTTTACCGGCTTCGCCATTTTGTTATATCTTAACCAGGATCCGCTGCAACCTCGGGAGCGAGACTATGCCTATGCGGGTTCTTTTTATGCCTTTGCCATCTGGATTGGTTTGGCAGTACCTGCTATTGTGGAATTGGTGAGCAGAAAAACTGCTACAAAAAACGCCGCTATACTGGCTACAGCGGTATGCTTGTCTGTTGGCCCTATATTAATGGCTAACCAGGAATGGGACGACCACGACCGCTCAACCAAGCTTACGCCGCATGATATGGCTTATAACTACCTTAACTCGTGCGCGCCAAACGCTATTTTGTTTACTTATGGGGATAATGATACCTATCCGCTTTGGTATATACAGGAGGTTGAGAATGTTCGCCCGGATGTGCGTATTGTCAATTTGAGTCTGCTGGGTACTGATTGGTACATCAGACAGATGAAGCAAAAAATGAATGATTCGGCACCATTACCTATCACCATGAGTAACGAACAGTTTAAAACAGGTGTGCGCGATGTGCTTTATTATAATGATGAAAAGATAGCGGGTGCGGTTGAGTTGAAAGAAGTATTTGATTTTATGCTGTCAGACAGAAAAGAAACCAAACTGCAGTATCAAAACGGGGAAGAAACCAACTATCTGCCTACCAAGAATCTTAAAATTACGGTAAATAAAGACGATGTTCTGAAAAGCAATACCGTACCCGCAGCGATGCAAAATCGCTTAACCGATACCATGACATTTACGTATCCGGGTGGCTATGTGGCTAAAGATAATTTGGCGCTTATGGATATTCTGACGCATAACAATTGGAAACGCCCAATTTACTTTACGGTAACCGCTCCCAACAGTGTAATGCTGGGGCTTGATAAGTATTTATACAGTGAAGGTTTTGCTATGAGATTATTGCCACTAAAACCGGATACTTCTGCAACCGCGGGAGAGAGCGTTAACTCAACGGCTATGTATAATAACATGATGACCAAGTTTAAATGGGGCAACATAAAAACCGCTAAATACCTGGATCATGAATCATTAACCATGTTCTATCCACTAATAAACCGCTTATATCTTAACCTGATAGAAGGCTTGATGAAAGACGGAAAAACGGCTGAAGCAAAACTGGCATTGAATAAATATATGACGGAACTGCCTAGCTTTATACCTGTACAGGAAGCTGCCATCAGAAAATACTACATGGCTGATGTTGCCTACAAATTAGGCGAAACAGCGACCGGCGATAAACTGGCTACGCTTATTGACGATTATCTGGTTAACTCCTTAACTTTTAACTATACCCAATTTAAAGATGGCAAAACCGGGTTAGACAATAACGATATACAATTGGGTCTGTCTTTACTGAACGGCCTTGTCGGTACTACAAAAAACTACAACAAAACCGGCTTAAGCAAAAAATACGAAGCACAGCTGAAAGATTTTTCGAGCAAATTTGGCTTGGGAATGTAGAAAATAATAATAAAAGAAAAGGGCCCTCGATTGATCGGGGGCCCTGATCCTGCACATTTCCATTTTGCATATCCTGGCTTTACCCTTAACGCCGGTGCCTTATTCAAATAACCTTGGACATATCCCGTTATAAGAACTTAGTTTAAGGTGATCATCAAAACGCTCAAAACCACAGAAACTTAATTCCATTTACGTTGTTAAACAAGCACTAAACGTAAATGCTATGAAAAGTATAACTATCCCCGGCGATCCACACAGCTTAACAGCTGTTATGGTAGATCAAACAGAAGAATTTCATGATCATGAAGTAGTACAACTCGTTTCTGCAGACGGATTACACACGGTGGAAAAAAGAATTTTCAGAGTGGTAGACGGCGGTGAAGACCAATGGGAATTGCAGTTTGAGTAGCAGCTTTGACCTTCCTGGTGCTGTTCCAAAGTGTTCCAAAAATGCAAAAAACATGATATATCGCGCAAGCAGTTGATTAAAAGACTATTACGCCTAATTTACAGCTAATTTTACTGACTTATAAGTAGTTTCAAAGTGTTCCAAAGTGTTTCGGCCTAAAAAGTTATATAGTTAAAAATCAAGCAATTAATACCGTCAACGTTTTTGGTTTTAATTTGAGGCTTTATATTTTTTGGAACAGTAGCACCCCGTTTATAAATAGCTTTTTACAGCGTCCCTTACCCTATCCAGGTACCCAGCGCCAAACAGGTTAAGATGCACCAACAATGGATAAATGTTCCATAGATCCGTACGCTGTTGCCAGCCCTTAGCCAGCGGGAAAGCTTCGTTATAATCCCTATAAAACTCATGCGAGAACCCGCCAAAAAGCGAAGTCATGGCCAGATCAACCTCACGGTGTCCGTAATATACAGCCGGATCTATCAAATAGGGTTCATCGTCAAGAGTAGTTAGGTAGTTGCCGCTCCATAGGTCGCCGTGCAGTAAGGCCGGGGCTTCTTCGTCAAACAGCTCGGGTAGTTTGGTATATAGCTTTTCAAAGTTGCCGGCATCGCCATACTCAAGCAGGCGTTTATCAGCCGCAAGGCTTACCATGGGCTGCAAGCGCTCTTGTATAAAGAAATCGCTCCACTTAGCATGTTTCCTGTTTGACTGCGGCAAAGAGCCTATGTAATTATCATGGTCAAGACCGAATGCGTCAGCGGTATTGCGGTGCATTTGTGCTAACTGTGCTCCCAGGTTTTGCGTTGCCTGTACGGAACCACGCTTGGCATCTACCCAATCAAGCAACAAAAAACTCTCGTTGCCGGCATCGGCCTGCAAAACGATGGTTGGTACTTTAACCGACTTGGTTTGACTTAATAAAGCAAGACCTCTTGCCTCAGCCGCAAACATGCCGGGATACAGGGCCTTATGGTTCACCTTCAGGAAATACTTGCCACCGGCGGTTTGCAACTCGTAAGCAATATTGATACTGCCGCCGCTTACAAAACGAGATCCGGTAATGGTGTCAGCAAGATGCTCCTCAACTACGGATAATATAGCCTTTGATGGTGTCATGGGGTCAAATTAGCTAAAACTAAAGTACCTTACAAATATCGCTTAAAAAAGCTATTTTTGCGGCTGAATGAAGCACATACGCAATTTTTGTATTATAGCACATATTGACCACGGTAAGAGTACCCTTGCCGATAGGTTATTAGAATATACCAATACCATTACCCAGCGCGAAAGCCAGGCACAACTGCTTGACGACATGGATCTTGAACGCGAGCGCGGTATTACCATTAAGAGCCATGCCATACAAATGGACTATGTGCTTGATGGGCAACCATACGTGCTGAATCTAATTGACACTCCTGGCCACGTTGACTTTAGCTATGAGGTTTCGCGTTCCATCGCTGCTTGCGAAGGCGCATTGTTGATTGTAGATGCTGCACAGGGCATACAGGCGCAGACAATCTCTAACTTATATCTTGCTTTAGAGAATGATCTGGAGATCATCCCGGTATTAAACAAGATGGACCTGCCCGGTGCTATGCCCGAGGAAGTAAAGGACCAGATAGTTGAGCTGATAGGCTGCAAACGCGAGGATATACTAGCCGCATCAGGTAAAACCGGCATGGGCGTGCATGATATATTACGCGCCATTGTTGAACGCGTCCCCGCCCCTGTCGGCGACCCGGATGCCCCCTTACAAGCATTGATATTTGATTCTGTTTATAACTCATTCCGCGGTATTGTAGCTTACTTTAAGGTAGTTAACGGCGAGATCCGTAAAGGTGATAAAGTAAAGTTCTTTGCTACCGAGAAGCAATACATTGCTGAAGAGGTTGGCACGCTTAAACTAAAGCAACTACCTAAGGACGTAATTAAAACCGGCGATGTTGGGTATATAATATCCGGCATTAAGGAATCGCGCGAAGTTAAGGTTGGTGATACGATAACTACTATAACCCGCCCATGCGAAGCAGGCATACAGGGCTTTGAAGAGGTAAAACCAATGGTGTTTGCCGGTATCTACCCTGTTGATACAGAAGATTACGAAGAACTGCGCGAAAGCATGGCCAAACTGCAGTTGAATGATGCTTCACTGGTTTTTGAACCGGAATCATCTGCGGCCTTAGGCTTTGGTTTCCGTTGCGGATTTTTGGGGATGCTTCACATGGAGATCATCCAGGAGCGGTTAGAGCGCGAGTTTGACATGACGGTTATTACTACCGTTCCAAACGTATCTTACCTGGCCTACTCAAGCAGAGGTGAAGAAATTGTGGTGAACAACCCTTCGGATCTGCCTGATCCAAGCAAAATAGATCACGTAGAAGAACCTTATATTAAAGCGACCATTATCACCAAGTCTGAATTTGTTGGGCCGGTGATGTCGCTTTGTATTCAAAAACGCGGCTTTATCAAAAACCAGTCGTACTTAACGTCTGACAGGGTTGAGTTGATCTTTGAGATGCCGATGGGCGAGATTGTATTTGATTTTTACGATAAGTTAAAAACTATATCAAAAGGCTACGCGTCATTTGATTATCATCAGATAGGCTATCGCACATCCGATCTGGTTCGTCTGGATATTCGCCTTAACGCGGAACCGGTTGATGCCTTATCATCATTAATATTCAGAGGCAACTCTTACGATTTTGGTAAAAAGATCTGCGAAAAGCTAAAAGAGCTTTTACCACGCCAGCAATTTGAGATCATTATACAGGCATCAATTGGTGCCAAGATCATCGCCCGTGAAACAGTGAAAGCTTTGCGTAAAGACGTTACAGCTAAGTGTTACGGCGGTGATATATCGCGTAAGCGAAAACTGTTAGAGAAACAGAAAAAAGGTAAAAAACGCATGCGCCAGGTAGGTAACGTAGAGATACCGCAAAGCGCATTTATGGCGGTGTTGAAACTGGATTAATTTATCAGATTCAGGAATCAAGAGTCAAGAAACAAGACCTGTAGGTTATTCATCTTGACTCTTGATTCTTGATTCTTGACTCTATAACAAAATGCAATTACTCGACGGCAAATACGTATCAGAAAAACTCAAAGTTGAAATAGCCGAAGAAGCGGCTAAGATTTTAGCAGAAACCGGTCGCAAACCTCATTTAGTGGCCGTATTGGTTGGTCATGATGGCGGCAGCGAAACCTATGTAGCCAGCAAGATCAAAAACTGCGAAAAGGTAGGTTTTAAATCAACCTTGGTGCGTTATGAAGATACCGTTACAGAAGAAGAACTGCTTAAGAAAGTAGAGGAACTGAACGCCGATGCAGATATTGATGGCATCATCGTTCAACTGCCGCTCCCAAAACACATCGATCCTGAAAAAGTAACTGAGCGTATTGACTACCGCAAGGATGTGGATGGCTTTCACCCTGTTAACCTGGGGCGTATGCAGCGTAACCTGCCCTCTTTTATACCTGCAACGCCTTATGGCATTACTTTAATGCTAAAGGAATATAGTATAGAAACAGCCGGCAAGCATTGTGTGGTGGTTGGTCGTAGCAATATAGTGGGTTCACCCATGAGCATACTAATGGCGCGCAATACCACGCCGGGTAACTGTACCGTAACCATTTGTCACAGCCGTACACCCGATATTAAAGCGATGACACTTCAAGGTGATATTCTTATTGTAGCAATCGGCAAAAAGAACTTTATTACTGCCGACATGGTGAAAGAAGGCGCAGTAGTTATTGACGTGGGTATAAACCGCGAAACATCAACCACAACAAAATCCGGCTTTAAGCTTTATGGCGATGTTGACTTTGAAAATGTAGCTCCAAAAGCATCATGGATAACTCCGGTTCCGGGTGGTGTGGGACTGATGACCATAATTGGATTGTTACAAAATACGTTGGCCTCGGCTAAAAAATCAGTTTACCAATAATATTAATTGGTATTCAATATCAGCCTCGGCTCATCGAATTCAATCATACGGTTGCGTTCAATCTCTGGTATCTGAATGGATTTTTTCGCCGAATAATCATAGCAAATGCAAACGGTTTTTCCTGTTGTGCATATCTCCTCGCCTGTTGCGGTTTGTTTAACCAGCACATGCATCATATCAAAACTGCTGTTGCCTATGCGCACCACACGCACATAACAAGTTATTTTATCAAACAAAGTTACTTGCTTAAGGTAGTTGATCTCCGATCGTCCTACTATTATCCCGCATTTATCAAAATCCCAGCCTATTGCGTTTTTCCAATAGTGCAGACGAGTATCTTCAAAGTAAGTAAGATAGGTTGCGTTATTTACATGACCAACAGCATCTATATCAGAAAAGCGGATAGAAATGGGTAGTTTGAATTTATAATCAGATAGTTTTTCAGGCATTTTGTGTCAATATGTCTGCTCGATTTGGTTTTTATACGACACATTGTCGTTTAATTTAGAAAATCAGGCCTTGGTACGAGTGTTGAACAATAGTTTACGAAATTAATAAAAAGAAAAAATTTAGGAGGATATAAAAATGACTTTAGTAAAATTTGGTAAAGAACACAAAAACGGATTGGTAAACCCATTTTTTAACGACGTTTATTCTTTGTTAAACGACTCGTTCTTTAACGAAAAATTTGCCGCTACAGTACCTGCGGTTAATATTGCCGAAAACGAAAATGCATTTGAAGTTGCATTAGCGGTACCCGGCTTAAAAAAAGAAGATATTAAGATCAATCTGGAAAAGAATGTATTGAGTATTTCTGCCGAAAAGAAAACTGAAACAACTGATGAAAATAAGAAATTCAGCAAACGCGAATACAATTACAATTCTTTCAGCAGATCATTCAACTTGCCGCAAAGCGCTGATAGCAGCAAAATTGACGCAGAATACGTTGATGGTGTATTAACAGTTACCATCGCTAAAAAGGAAGAAGCTAAGAATCAGTCAAGAGAGATCACTTTAAAATAATAATATTTCGGAGCAACCTCGGATCCGGCAGTGCACGTAGATTTTGATGCAGAACGGGCCGGACTTAGGTTACCGAAAAAAGATAGTTTTCATAAGTAATGTTGGTTTAGTGTGAAGGGCTCCGGATTTTTCCGGGGCTTTTCTTTTTAAATATACCCGCAAATTTTTTTAAAAAATTGGTTACACGTCTTTATCTATGTTGAGGTTTGCTATTTTAGCGGCATGAGTTTTTTTACTGCTATGCCCCTTTTGCTTTGGTTCTGCTTGTTATTTTTAACTGTGACAGCAGCATCATGTAAATATGATAAACCAACTGATCGTAACCGCATATCCTTTAAAAGCGTGGCGGGCATTAATTATATTGAAGTTAAACGCAGGTTTGGTGATGGCTTATCCGTTAGCAAGTATGGCTATGGCCTTACCCCTTCATGGAAACTGTCTTTTTATTCAGATGATTCTGCAAAGGTGTTTAGTCCTGATGCAAATGCATTTTTGGGCTTTCATGTTACCCTTGATCATGATTCCCTTTTTCATGTTGCACGTGCTTGGTTCAGGGCAAAAAAAATCACTAAGGACAGCCTTGTTGTGCAGGTTATGAAAGTGCAATCCAAAGTAATTTATCTGGATAAGTCGCAGGTTTTTTTAACCTTTTATTCAGACAAATATATACGCGATGTATTACATACTGTGCCGCAGGCGCTAATGGGCAAAACCCGCAATGATACTTTGTTTATCAAACACCGCGTTGCCGAGGTTAATACTAACCCTGATAGCGGTTTTATTGCAGCTAATTCGCCTGTGTTGATCAGCCGGACACCCTTAGCTACCGTAAAAAAAATTGAGGTAAAAGCTAGTGTAATGAACAATTATGACAATTATGATTTGCCTAAATACGATATTACTATCAAAAACAAATACAAGAATTTTAGCTACCCGGAACTGGTAGTTGTTGTTGATTACAAAGGGAAGATAAATTACTTATATTCTATGTGGGCACTCTCTCCCGGAGGGGACGAAACTATAAAGGTTATAATGGATAATTATGTGAAAACTTATTTTACCATAACACCCGGCAATACCTTTGGCATTAACCATAATAGCTATGCTTTTATAAATTTGAAAGGAATCCTTGATGATTAGAATTCTAATACCATAGTTTACCTAATCACTAATCAACCAATCACCAATCAACTAAAATCACTTAAACGCCTCCTCACCTGTAATATCCATTCCTGTTATTAATAGGTGGATATCATGTGTTCCCTCATATGTAATAACAGATTCAAGGTTCATCATGTGGCGCATAATGGGGTATTCGCCGGTTATGCCCATACCACCCAATATTTGCCTGGCCTCTCTCGCTATCTTGATGGCAGTTTCAACACTATTACGTTTAGCCATGGAGATCTGAGCGGGAGTAGCACGATTCTCGCTTTTTAACACGCCCAATCGCCAAACCAATAATTGAGCTTTAGTTATCTCGGTGATCATTTCGGCGAGTTTTTTTTGCTGAAGCTGAAAAGCGGCTATAGGTTTACCAAACTGTTTGCGCTCTTTAGCGTAGCGCAGGGCTGTATCGTAACAATCCATGGCCGCGCCAATTGCACCCCAGGCAATGCCGTAACGCGCTTGGTTTAGGCATCCCAATGGCCCCTTTAGACCAATTGCTTTAGGCAGCAGGTTTTCTTTAGGGACCTTAACATTATCAAAAACCAACTCACCTGTTGCTGATGCACGTAACGACCATTTATTATGCGTTTCCGGAGTTGAAAAGCCT
>CBFGNU010000178.1:0-8709 GCA_965650195.1 uncultured Mucilaginibacter sp.
GGGCGTTGGCGTTACTCCCGGTGTTACAGGGTTCGGCGTTGCTTCCGGCATTGGTGTAGGCGTTGGTGTTACTCCCGGTGTTACAGGGTTTGGCGTTGCTCCCGGCATTGGCGTTGGTGCTGGTACTGTATTAGGATAAGGTACCGGGTTAGGCGTAACCTGTGGCGGCAACGGATTCACCTTTCCGGGTTTTGGTTTTTTAACCTCACCGGGTATGGTATCAGTGGTTGCGCTTACATGTGGCCTGCTTAATTTCACATCCGGTTTAGCGGCTATCGCGCCGGCTGCCAACATTGCCGACACGGCTAATGCTGCTGCTATCGCACTTATCTTTTTCATTTTATTTCCTTTCGTTTAAATATTTTAACCTAATATTTAACATATTGCCTTTGACATGGTTTCTGCTATTTTATTTTTTAATAAAACATCGGGATTATGACCCTCCCTAGCAAATTGACAAGATGATCCTCAAACTCCTTATAAAAAAAACGCCCCAATTTTCATCAGGGCGCTACATTATATGGTTTAGGTGGATATGGTTATAACAAAAATGCTTTATAATATAGGGGTTTGTATCCGGGGCTTACCTGTTTCATAAACTCATCAATCAGTGCACGGTAGGTTTTATTATTTACCGCTTTCCCTTTTTTAGGGGCTGCTATCTGATTTTGCGGCACAGCGGCATCTGTAACTTTTGTCGCGGTCCAGATGATGTTCTCGTGCGGAAGGGCTGCCATCAATATCATTCCCGGCAATCCACTGAACAACTCAGGCCCGCCGGATACCGGTATTTTTTCGGCGTAAAAAGCCACTACATAAATAGAATCTAAAATTAGCGCGTTTGCCCTTCGACATGAGTAACCTGCTATATCGCGGGTTTCGTCGGTAATTTTCCAATCTATTTTACGGGTACTATCTGTAAGCAGTATCTTATCGCCGTAAACATCTTTTTCAGAAACAGCCGTGCTCTTCTCCAGATCGCTGTAGATGGTGTTTATCTGCTCGCTTATAACAACGCTGTTTCCTGATCCATTTTCCGGCGGAATTGGTGTAAACAAAGTTTTATTATCACCAAATTTAAGTGTGCTTTTTAACACCCTGAACTGCGGCTGTTTTCTAATCGCTTCGTAAGCCGGTTTCATGTAATACTCATTCTCTTTGGTTATGAGGCGTGGCATTATAGCGTAAATGTTCGAGCTTTTATCATACTCTACAGTGCCCGATGTAGTGAACCGAGCATTTTGCGCATAACAAAAGTTGCCTGCTATAACTAAAAGTATTGTGATGCTTTTTATAAATGTCTTCATTGTATTATTTTTTTGGAGCCGCGCCCATTTTAGAAAAATCCCAGATTACAGAAAGCATGAAAAATCTTTTGATGGTAGTGTAAGTATTTTGTGTGATCCTCGATCCGTTGGTGCCTCTGCTAAAGCCATTGTTTTGATTCAATACGTCGTTTAACGTCGCCGTTAGTTTCAGGCTTTTATCTTTCAATAAGGTTTTATTTATAGTGGCGTTCCATATAAACGTGGTGTTGCTTTGGTCAAAAGTTTGCGTTTTGCTGGTGTAATTATAGCTCATGTCAGATGTGATCTGGAAATCGGCGGGCAAATACCAACCCAGGTAAGCGTTGCCATTAATTCTGTAGCCGTTGTTGTTAATATTTTGCTGTAAAGATGTTTTACTGATGTTATAACTTGGCCCACCATATAAATAGATGTCATATTTCTTAGCCTCGTATTTACTAAAGCTTAGATAAGGTGAGAAAGATGAGCCATTTGTTGTATTCAACACATTATTAACCATATTATAATTTACGTTTTTACTAATGCTTGAGCCTAACGTAACATTTATACCGAGTAATTTACGGCTTGCTTCGGCGGTTAAGCTATAGTTATAAGGTGTTTGGCCAATATTAACAGATTGAATGGTACTCTTACCGTTTGCATCTGTTGTGTTGTTACTAACAATCTGGTTGGTGATAAATGAATAGTTGCCTGATAAATAAAACTGTTGTCCGCTTAAGGCTTTATAACTGGTATAGTAAACGTTGAAATTGTTTCTGAAAGATGGTTTCAGATCAGGGTTACCTACAACCTGGTTTAGTGGGTCATTGTTATTACGTATAGGTTGTAATTGGGATAATGATGGCTGAGTAGTTGAACCATTATAGCCTACCCTGAAACTTGACTGCGTACCCAGGCGATATTGATAGGTCATTTGCGGCATCCAGTTAATAAAATGGCGTTCATATCTTTTAGCCGTTAACTCATTTATCTGTTTAAACTGTACGTCAGACGCCCTGGTGCCAAAATTCAGTGTGGTTTTTCCTTTAACATAATTAAGGATGGCACCTGCCTGATGAGCCAGTTGATTAAGTGTGAAATTGTTACTAAATGTTGGATCCAACTGATCATACTGACCGCTGCCTGATTTATTATAAGTACGCTGATCAGACTTCGCATCAGTAAGGGTTAAACCATAATTAAGCACCAAAGACAGCGCTTTAGTAAAGGGCTCTGAATAAGTAAAATTTGTATTAAACGTATTGGTGTTACTTGTGGCAGGTTTATACTGATCCACCTGCTCATTGCTTTTAACGCCGGTAACAGGGTCATAGGTGTCTAAATTTGTATGTAAACTCCCCTTCTGAGTGCCCTTATCAATAGCGTTGCTAAACAACGCCGAGAATGTACGGCCCTTCTTTTTTAGCTTTTTTGTGTAAAACGCGCTCGCGTTCATCAGCCGCTGATCTGTCTCATTGATATTTGTGCGGGTTTGATAATTGAGGAGCTTGCTTGTGCCGGTATATCCAATATCTGTATTTGTTATATCTAAATAATCAGTCTGTTGCTTTGAATGTCTCAATGTGCCATCAACTACTATCTTCAAGGTAGCAGAGGTATCAATGGTCCATAAATAGGTAGCATCCAGCTTTTGTCTGTAAGCTGAGCGATTAAATTTTTGATCAGAACTACTGTTATTTACACGGTCGGGTAGATTATTCTGCGTTAATGTGTTGGCAGTACCATTTACATCTACCTGTCCAATTTTGTAGTTGGTGTTAATACTGTGCTTGTCTTTAGCCCATTTATTATCATAATGCGCCCCACCTGAAATTGCCGTAGGAATACCCCGTCCATCATAAGACAGATCGTTTCCACCACCTGATATCATAATTCCGCCACCGTCCATTACGGTAACGTTGCCACCATCCCCAAACTTCTGTGCGTCATCTGATCCCAAACTTGTTTTACCGGTATTGGCTGCAATGCCATAAACGGCAAATTTCTCCTTCCCCTGAAATTTATTAAAACCTACCTGACCGGTGTAAAAATCGTTATTACCTATACCGCCGTATAGCTTACCAAAATAGCCGTTTTTTTTATCCTCGCGTAAAACCACGTTCATGGTGCGGGTTTTCTGCCCGTCATCAATACCGGTAAAGGTAGCCTGGTCGCTCTTTTTGTCGTACATCTGTACCTCCTTTACCATGTCGGCTCTCAGGTTTTTGGTAACTAAGGTCGGGTCATCGCCAAAAAACTCTTCCCCATCAACCAAAAACTTGCTTACTGTTTGTCCGTTGGCGGTTACTTTACCGTCTTTATCTACCTGTATCCCAGGGAATTGTTTTATCAGGTCCTCCACCTTGGCATTAGGCTGCACCACATAGGCCGAGGCGTTAAATACAGTGGTATCACCTTTAATTTTTATAGCTGTTGGCGTGGCCTTTATAACAATGTCCTGCAATATTTTTGATTTGAGCAGCATTTTGATCTTGCCAAAATCTTGCGTAGGGTTGGCGGCACTTAGCGTGAAAGAATCTGAATAATCTGCATACTCCGGGTAAGTTATGAGAATGAGATATTTACCTGCCGGCAAATTGTTTATTGCGAATTTTCCTTCCTGGTCGGCACGGGTAAACTTAACCATTATGGAGTCCTTTGCGCGCAAAACAAGCGCCGCTGCATTATGTAATTTGCTTGCAGCAGCGGTATCGGCCACACTACCTTTTACAGAAAAAGCATTTTGAGCTTTAGACGAAAAAGAGAGCAGCAGCAGAAAAGAAAAAATTGTGTAAAGTATAAGTTTCATATTAGGTTGTGGGTTGTACGAATATAACTAAGGTTTTAGGAAAATATTATGCGGGGCTTAGGTTTTAACATAAATTAACACAGTTTAACAGAATTTTTACAGTTGATATAAGGCTAAAAGTACCGCGGTAAGACGGAAAGTTTTAATAAGTGTTACGAATACACCGAAAAAAGGGATGAATTTTAAAGATGATCTGTGCAAACCCCATTTTCAATTAAATAACAAAGCCCCTAATGCAAATTTGTGCCACAATGCTTCTTTTTATGACTGTCAGCTATTTACATATAATTTTACCAAATTTATTGTGCGGTTACGCAACAGCGCATGTACGGATATGATACAGTTTTTGAGCGGCGGGATCTTAGAAAAAAAGCGCAACTTTGTGATATGCCCCATGGAACATTGTTTTTGATCCCCGTGCCGCTTGCAGAAAACGCTGCGGCCAAAACATTCACCCCTTACCTGGTTGATACCATAAACAGTATAAAGGAATATATAGTTGAAAACGAGAAGACCGCCCGCCGGTTTTTAAAGGAAGCGGGCCTTAAAACGCCACAAAGCGAGTTGGTAATCCACGATTACGGCAAGCATAACCGCGATAACATTAAAGATTTTTTTAAAGGTTTGCTCACAGGTAAAGATCTTCGCCAGATGAGCGAGGCAGGCTGCCCCGGTATAGCTGATCCGGGAGCTGAAATAGTGGCAGCAGCGCACCAACGAGGCATAAAGGTAGTACCGCTAGTTGGGCCAAGTTCTATTTTGCTGGCGCTGATGGCCTCGGGTTTCAATGGACAAAGCTTTGCTTTCCAGGGATATTTGCCTATTGATAAGGCACTGCGATCAAAAAAGATAAAGGAACTGGAAAGTTTTGCCACACGGTTTGATCAAACCCAGCTGTTTATTGAAACACCATTCAGAAATAATACCCTCCTGGATGACATTGTAAAAACCGCGCAGCCTAAAACGCGCCTGTGTATTGCCTGCAATCTTACTGCTGCCGATGAGTTTGTGCAAACAAAAACCGTTGCCGATTGGCAAAAGCAAGTGCCCGATCTGCATAAAAAACCAACCATTTTTATACTAGCACGTTCCTTATAAGTGTTAATTACAGCGCAGCATACCAAAGTATTAATAGTAGGCGCGGGTCCATCGGGGTTAATGATGGCTGCCCAACTGCTTCGGCATGGTGTTATTCCGGTAATTATTGATATTAAACAAGGACCGACAAATCAATCCAAAGCGTTAGCGGTGCAGGCCCGTTCGTTAGAGATATACCGGCAGATGGGCATTGTTGAAAGGGCTTTGCAAGGTGGCAAACAGGCCAATGGCATGGTGCTGCACCAGGAAGGCAAAAAGGTGACATCAATTTCTTTGACAGATGTAGGCAAGCAGCAAACGCCCTTCCCTTTTGTGCACCTGTACCAGCAAAGCAAAAATGAACGCCTGCTGCTTGATTTCCTTACCCAAAACTGCTGCCCTGTTTACTGGGATACAACGCTGACATCCTTAAAGCAAACTGCGCAACAAGTGGACGTTGAACTCCAGTCGGGAGGAGATACTACAACCCTAACTTGTCAGATCGTTGTTGGGGCAGATGGAGCGCGCAGCGTTGTACGTAAACAATCAAATATTCCGTTTACCGGAGACACTTATGCCAACGAATTTTTTTTGGCCGACCTTGAACTGGATAATAAAGAGCTAACAGGCAAACAAGTAGCCTTATATCGCGGTAAGACAGGTTTATCGGCGTTTTTTCCACTGCCTGAGCACAATAGCTACCGCATAATTGGCAACATCCCACCGGCAAGCGAAGGTAAGCCTGATCTGCAACTCCAAGAGGTGTTGCCGCATTTAAGCGCGCTTACCGGGTTAGCTATTAATGTAGTGAACGAAAATTGGTTCACTACCTATAAACTGCACCACCGCATGGCAGATAAATTCAGGCAGGGGCGTTGTTTTTTAATTGGCGATGCCGCGCATATCCACTCGCCGGTCGGCGGGCAGGGCATGAACACCGGCTTGCAGGACGCGTATAACCTGGGCTGGAAACTGGCCGGAGTTGTTAACGGGCAATTAAAAGAAACCATACTGGACAGCTATGCCGCCGAGCGTATGCCCATAGCTAAAACGCTGCTCAATACAACCGACAGGCTTTTTAAGATGATCATATCAACCAACTGGTTCATCGTGTTTTTTAACAAGTGGATAATGCCTAAAGCGACGGCACTGATCTGGAAAAGTGAGCGCCTGCGCGGGGAGTTCTTTAAGCGGGTGGCACAGATCAATACCTCTTATCGCGACAGCAATATAAACCTGAACCTTAGCACAGCCAAAAAAATTAAAGCAGGCGATCGCCTGCCTTATTTAAAGGTATTTGATGAGAAAAAACAGGAAGAAACCGACCTGCACCAATGGTGCGCCAAGCCCGGCTTTACTTTGATGGTATTTGGTAAATTACAAGAGATAGACCTTTTTACCCTGGCTAAATGGATAACCCAAAACTATTCCGGCCTTAATTTTTATTACCTGCCGCCATCGGCAAAGAACACAGAAGTATTCAGCGTTTTTGAAATAGGTGAAGAACGAAAAAAAGCACTGATAATACGCCCCGATATGCATATTGGCTTTTTAAACGACGTGGTTGATATTGATATGATGGACAATTACCTCCGCAATATCTTGGGCATGATCACCTTATAACCGTGACCGATCCGGATACTTTAAGATTATTTAAGTTAAGATCTACAATATAATAGTAACTACCCGCGGGTACATTTTTGCCCTTATAAGTGCCATCCCAGGGCGAAGCGCTCCCTCCAATACTTTTAAAAATAAGCTGACCGTTGCGATTGTATATCTGCGTTATCGCATCAGGATAAGTGTTAAGGCCGCGAATAAACCAGGTGTCATTAATGCCATCCGCATTGGGTGTAAAGGTGTTAGCTATTATAAGATCATCAGCTACTAAAACTGTTACCCGGCTTTCGCGGGAAATCCCGCAGGTATTTGCATCCGGGTTTGACCTAAGGATGTACGTAGTAGTTACATTGGGCGATGCCAGTGGGTTTAATACCGTAGTACTGCTTAACGAGCTGATATCGCCACCGGGTTCCACCTCCCAATGAAAATCAGTAGAGTTGGTGCTGCCCAGCAATTGAATAGGGGCAAGGCCGCGCAGGTATAGTTTGTTTCCATCTGGGTTGGCATTTGCATTAACTATCACCACGGGCTTTACCCATACAGTTAACTCGTTGGTTACTACACTGCAAGAAAAGGAGCCTAATTTGTCGGGGGGGGCAGACGCCGCCCGGTAACGGTACATTCCCGCGACAGTTTCGGATGTAAATGAAAGATTAGTTGACGTGGCGCCCGGGATATCTGCCCATAACCCGTCGTTTAATTTACGCTGCCACTTTATATCATTACCTGCGGTTGGCGTGGTTGCAGTAGCCGAGAACGGCTGCGGGGTGTCAGCACAAACTTCTTGATAGGTAGGATTACCGCTGTCGAAAGCAGCATCTATTCTCTGGCCCATGGCATTAACGGTAATATCATCAATGGCAAGATCATCCATGCCGGTACCGCCCGGGGTTTTGCTTATTATGAATACTTTTACTGAACCGACGCCGGCCGGACACGTAAAATTCATGGTGGGGTGCACCCAATCTGCATCAGTCGGGTTCTGACTTAGCTGAGTAACCGGCCCGTAAGGAATTTCAAGAATAGTTGCGCCCGTTGTTGTTGCTGTAGGGGCCTCTACAACCCTTAAAATTAATTCGGGGGGAGTTCCTCCTGGCGTTCGCGTTAAGTTGAGTAAATAGGCGCCAAACTCATAGCTTGTACCGGCACATAAACCATTCGCCCGATACTCAAACAGCACCTCAAAACCATTGGTGCGGGTTCTTGCTATCATCATGTATCCGTTATTGCCATCGCCTATAGTATGGTCGGTAGTTGGCCACCAAATGGCTGGCGCTACATTGGTGTTATTAAGCACAGTATAAGACCCTATGGGCGGCACATCTGCGTTAGTAAAGGTGTAGTTATTAATGCCCGGTACTTCGGGGCCGTGAACGGAAGAGCCCGCGCCAAAAGTGAAATTCATTACCGGATCGCCCAGGCCGTTTTGTGCCTGCGAGTTTACAGCTGTAAAGAAAAGTATTACTGAGGCAACTATTAAACTAACGAGGGGTTTTCTAAACATTCGGGACACTGAAAATATTTGCACGGCTAAAATACGCAAGCGCACTGGAATTTTAATGCCTTACAGCTAATAAATACATTTAAAACCGCTTTAAAATTAATATTGCTTCTTACCTTCCATCTCCAGCAGCATATCATCAATAGCCGCAGCCAGTTCGCGGTCCTTATCAGTGATAACGTCGCCGGCATCATGCGTGCTCAGCCATATCTCTACCTTGTTGTAGGTATTGCTCCAGGTGGGGTGATGGTTAAGGTGCTGCGCAATGTCGGCAACGTTAGTTATAAAGTTGAACGCATGCCTAAAATCTGTAAAAGTAAAGGAGCGATAGAGCTTGTTGTTTAGTTCCTGCCACATTTTATTATTGATTTGATGTTTAATATTTAAATCAGCTCCACGCGTATATAACTCCC
>CBFGNU010000179.1:0-8620 GCA_965650195.1 uncultured Mucilaginibacter sp.
GGAATTCATATGTAAATTGTTTTTAATTCAATGGTATGGGTTTTTTATTTTAATTATGTAGAACCTTTATTACTATTTCATTTAACAATTTAGCTTCAGATACAAGTATAATAGGATCCATAGTAAGTCTTGGAGAAGAATCATTATACAACCCTTTTTTTACAAATGTTCTTGAACCTTGATAAGTCACTGAAATAGTAAATTCCCATGATTTTACCCCTCTGAATACATAAATACCATCTGCGTTAGTGCTTGTTCTAAAAGTATCTACTTTAGAAGTTAGTACAACAAGAGCTCCAATTACAGCTTCGTCTGTCGAATCTTTTACTGAACCACTTACCTGTCGCAAGGGTATTGGCTGGGCTAAAGCGGGTGTTGTACCCATAAGGTTTGGTTGATTTTGAGCGAATAAATTGCAAGAGATAAGAATGAGTAAAAGAGGAAAGAACGTTTTTTTGAGTAGAATATTTGTGATGGGATGTATCATGTTATGGAAGTACTCTAGAAGTACTCTAATTATATTAGTGTGTTTAAATTATATAGTTTATTTTTTTGCTAATGTATATTTACCCCAAAAATCTGTTGGGCTGATTAGAGATTGAATATCCATTGTATTTGCACCTCCTCTAAATCCCTGTCCACCTCCCATTCCTCCTTGTGGGGGGCTTCCCATACCACCGCCACCAAAATCCCCTCCGCCGCCAGGTCGAGCACCCATTGCACTGAGATTAAATATCAATCCATTCAATTTTATGTTATAAACAAACTCTTTGGGATTATCTGTGGACAATTCCAAGTACTTTAGAGGAATTGCTAATTCATAGGTGAAAGCTGCTTTATTATCGAATAAGGCCCTGGCTTTAATACCTTCATCATTATAAATTGATATCAGTGTATCAGTAATTTCTTTGATTCCAGAAATTTTAATGTCTTTTAATTTGTCAATTTGTTGACGGTTCATTACGTACATAATCGAATCAGCTTTTTTCATAATTAATGCTGGATCAGCTGTACTCATATTCATTCCTCCTGTTTGCAAACTGCTTGCCATGCTTTGAAACATCACCATCATATCATTGCTTGCGGGTACTGGAAACATAATGGACACACCGTCTTTTTCTTTCTTTTTTGCAGACTTATTTATCGTGAAGGTGAGGCCTCCTCTCATTATTTTGTTCGTTACATTGGAGTTAGTTGATTGAACAACTAAATAAAGATTATTGTCATCGTTTGTTATAGTATAAAAAATCGAAGTACTATTATTATAAGCCCGAAACCCATTGCTCCATTCAGTGGTCTTCCCATCAATTTTCAAATTTGCGGGTGCTCGAAGACTAATCTCCTGTTGATCAGGAAGTTTTTGAGAGAAAACTATACTTGTACTGAATAAGAATAATATAATAAAACAGGACACTAGCCTGAATGATATTTTTAATAGAAAATTCATATAAATCAATTTATGTTAGGTGCAAAGGTTAGATTAAGCAGATGCGTTCGCAATAGCTTGGAATCCTTTCATGCTCGAAAGCCTTAATTAATCGACGAATCCATTAAAAAAATCGCCGAGAAGAAATGTATTCCGATACTTAAGACGCAGTAAGTAAATTGCTGAACGGAATACTTAAGTCTGTTATAAACTATCTAACATTTTATGGGTTTATTATAAAATGCATACTATGTCATCACCAAGATATTTTAATTTCCGAGGCCGTTTTGATTTCTCTCCTCACCGCTATGATATTGGCAGACCTATCTTTCAAAATAGAACATTGGAAGACAATTTCTTTTTGCTGAAAATTTATAAGATAGACGAATCTGAGTATGGCGCATTTTTTGATCACCAGTTAGCATTTTATTTAACCGAGCATCCCGACAGTGAAGAAGTATTTTTCAAACATATACATGATATAGTAGCTAGCAGGATTCGGCACTTTAAACGTCAAGACCCGTTTTCTTCGAAGTATGCCTTAGCATTAGAACACATCAAGCAACTCGAAGCCTTTTTGTTTTTCCTAAAGACAATAGATCGCTGGCACAAGGTTGAGCCATTAGAGTCAGTTATTGGTGAAAAGGACAAGCTGATCGAACAATTGAAAGTTCGAGTGGCAGAATTAGAAGCCCAACTAAAGCAAGCGAAGGAGTTTGATGCCAATGAAAAGATCGTAATTACCAACAGTTATATAGCACCATTCATGAATCTGCTGGATCAAATACAAAGTTTAACGATTGGTAATACCAAACTGGTAAGCTCACAGGGCCAAAGCCCATGGTATAAAATGGTTGCCAAATACTTTCAACATGGCGATAAGCCGATTTCCATAGATACCGCACGCAACTACTTTCCTGCACGAAAAAGTGATAAACCATCTAAGTACATTGAAATAGCTGAGGAGGATAAGCTATTTGAAATAGTTCCCAAATCCAAAAAGAAATAACAACCACTTCATTCGTGACCAAAAGCCCCCAATGGTCATTCACTCCTACCCTTTTGCGCTGAGATTTGCCTTCAGATCATTCAAGCGGAACTATCCCATCCCGCTATTGAACAGGATTAACTTAAAATCAGGAGGGAAAGATGAATTTGGAAATTATAACGAAAGAGGACTTGGCAGCATTCAAAGGTGAATTGCTGACAGAAATCAAACAGCTCATGCAGCCGGGGCAAGGGCAATCCAAGAAATGGATCAAAAGTAACGAGGTTAGGAAGCTGTTAAACATTTCTCCGGGAACCTTACAAAACCTGCGTATCAACGGCACACTCAGCTTTACGAAGATTGGCAGCATCATTTATTACAAGCTGGAAGATATTAACAAGCTATTGGAAGGAGGTCCACAATGAAGACAAATCTTCTAACAATCGAACTTGCTGCCTATGGCAGTTTGATCAAGCGAATGGGAAAAGACCAGCGCGTCATAGCTACCCACGTCAGTCTATTTACAGCACTATTTATTCAATGGCAACGCAGTCATTTTCGCAGCCCTTTTTCGATTACCCGAAAGGAGCTAATGGCTTACAGTAAAATCGCATCCATTGCAACTTACCACAAGTGTATCCGGGAACTGGACAAGTACGGCTATATCCGTTACCAGCCCTCTTTTCACCCGGGAAAAGGCAGCCTGATCTATTGGCCGGAAAACACAGCGCAATAGCAAAACAACCAGTCAGCGGAACAGCAGATGTAACCAGTTACAAAGTAACTGGTTCGCACCAGGAGCATTAGCGACAAAGTGGGAGCAAGTTTGTGTTTTTGTTGCCACAAAAACATCCCGTCCCGACACGTCGGGAGGGCAAACTTGCCTTTTGCGCCCGATGGTTGCAAAAGGGGAAATCGAAGAAATGTTAAGGAGGTAACGATGGAAGCAGCAGTAAAAAAGTACGATAAAATACAAGCGAACCAACCAAAAAACAAAGGCGGTGCGCCAAAGAAAAAGGTGAGACGGGAGTTAATTATCCGGATCAGAATGTCCGCTAGGGAACGGTTTTACATTGATGAGAAAGCTAAGAAAGCAGGTATGCGTTCGAGCACTTGGATAAGAGCAGCCGCCAAAAGCGCGAAGATAGTTCCCCGCCTGACCGCCGAAGAACGGCGCATCCTTTGGATGCTTGCGGAGTTGGCCAATAACTTGAATCAGTTAACCAAACTTGCACATCAGCTTGGTTTGCTGACAGTAGGCAGAGAATGCAGTAAACTCCTGAGCGAAATAGACAGTATGATAAAACGCCTTAATAAAAATGATAGGGAAAGTAATAACGGGTAAAAGCTTTGGCGGCTGTATACGGTATGTAGTACAAAAGCAGGATGCGGTTATACTGGATGCGGCGGGTGTAAGAATGCAACAGATTAACCAGATCATAAATGATTTTAACCTGCAACGGCAGTACAATCCGAATTTAGGAAAAGCGGTTGGTCATATAGCTTTAAGCTGGAGTGAAAATGATGCAGCGAAGTTGAATGATGAGGTGATGGTGAATATGGCTAAAGAGTATATGGAACGAATGAAGATAATTGATACGCAGTATTTAATCGTTAAGCACCAGGACAAAGTTCATCCACATATTCATATCGTTTACAACAGGGTCAGTAATAATGGCAAAACCATTTCCGATAACTTTCAAAAGCAGCGGAACATACTGGTAGCAAAGGATCTTACTTTACAACACGGCTTTTATTTATCAAATGGTAAGGATAAAGTTAACCGACAAAAGCTTAAGGGCCAGGATAAGATCAAATATAAATTGTTCGATGCGATCAAGTTCTCCAGCAAAAAGGTAAAAAACATCAGTGAGTTAAAACAAGTACTGGCCAAACAGGGCATTACTACCCATTTGAAATACAAGAGCGGGACTATCGAGGTGCAGGGCATCAGTTTCAGTAAGGGTGATTATAAGTTTAAAGGATCAGAAATCGACCGAAGTTTAAGTTATGCCAAACTAAGCCAGGCCATAGCACAACAGCAGGTTAATCCAGAAAAGAGTTTGGCCGACCAACTAAGGGAGATATTGGAAAAAGGCAAACAGGAACAAAGCGAAGGAACCGGAACGGGTAGAACTACTTATGCAGAGCGCGAACAGGAAGCCCATTATTTGAAACAGTCTCTATCGGCAGGTGCAGATTTATTAGGGGACTTATTGGGCAATATGGCCGATGATGACGACGGGCCGGAAAGAAAACGAAGGAAGAAAAACCAACATTCACAAAGCAGAGGAATTTCAAGATGAAAGAGATAGATGAACTAAACAACAGGATGGATAGCAACGATGAGATCGTCGATAGTCTTGTAAAAAAGAATACAGAGCTGGAAAAGCAGCTAACAAAAATTACTCAAAATCCTATTCCGGATTATTCAGATGATATAAAGACCATTATCACTGAAGTAAGGAGAATTAAGCAAAATAATATAGGGACTGAGGAATTAACCCTCCTTAATCAGATCAACGAAAAACTGAACAATGTGCCAACATCAGCGACAAAGCAATTCCGCATTTTGCTATTCCCGGAAACTAATCAGGGGCAATACTACAAGATCGTATTTGGTAGGCTTATTCCCTGGGGTTTATGCTTAGTAGTGGTAACCTACTTATACTCATTAGCTGGTAAAGCAATTGATGCTTACGGCCAGCATCAACAAAATGAGGAAGCAGCACACTATCAACGGGCATGGTTCTATTTAAAGCAAAAGGCTAAAGCTAAAACGATTGTTGCTATGGATACGGCTTTTGTTAGAACAAAAGATGAGTAAGCCGTTTTTTGTGAGAAATTGTTCAGAAAAATAAAGTCCCCTTACACTTGCTGTTTGGGGACTTCAACCTAAACCTTATCACAATTGGAGAAAGATTGTCCATTTATAGTATTTTAAAAACCAAGGAGTGGTATTTGCCTTTTAACAGTTCGTTCTTTTTCTTCTTCAGCCAGTAATCGAGTGACGGCAAGAATTTATGCAAAAAAGACGAAACTAATGCTTGGCCGCTTCAACGGTTTTGTCGTGCATACGTTATTCGCTTGTCTCTGTCGGAAAATATTATCCGCGGATAACCCATACTCCTTCCCCTCAGATATTAGAATCCCATTTCACCGCACCCGTCAAAGTTACCGATCGGCGGATGAAAAGTAAAGGCTATACAAGCGAAGCTGTTTTTATTTTTTTAGCGGTGCTTCGGCCTTGACGTTTCATCCGCCTTACGCTTTTGGTGCCTAAGCGTTGAAAATGGCACAGTGTGCAAAATTTAATAAACAGAGATCGATATGGCTCAAAAATTTCTTTATCTTTATAACATAAGATTTGCAATTAATCTGTATCTAAAAAATGGTGCGTAATTCGGTGAGTAAGAATTTTAGCCCATATAAAACATTGAATATTAAGCCGATATAGAGGTGAAACAAATCCCTCCGGCTCCACTGAAAGCCCTCAGATTTATTTCTGAGGGCTTTTTGTTTTTTGGCATATCGTTCTACCAAAATTCTCAGTATGTTAGGTATCCAAAACGCCCGTCATGAAAACCCTATATCTTGTAATAATAGTACTCTTTATTTTCAGTTGTAATCGCCCTTCCACTATAACACCCGATGATAAAATTCCCGTTGATCTTATAAAGGCGGACTTTCGCCAGGTGACTTCTGCAATAGAACAACAAACGCCAAATCCGTTTTATATGTGCGGCAAAGCTGCGTATGATTCAATTAAGATTAAAATATACAAAAGTCTTGATAAGCCTTTGTCGCCCATTCAATTTTATCAAAAACTATCGCCCCTGATTGCATTGCTTGAAGATGAACACTTCCAGCTTTTTATTGGAACCGGTACATTAAAGCAGCTCGAAGCCGATAACCCCACGCTTTATTTTCCTTTTTCGGTATTTGTAGATGGGAACAAGATGTATACTAACAAAAATTTCTCATCTGATACCCTTATCCGCAAAGGAACAGAGATATTAACGATTAATAATATCCCGGTTAAAACGATTGTTGAAAAGGTTAGAAACGACGCAAATCTCGCGGCCAATCACGAAAACTATTTTGAACGCAGGCTTGAAGACCACTTTTACCGGAGCCTGTTAATGGACGTGGGATTAAGAAATAGTTTTACCGTGACGTTCCGAAATAAAACGGTAAAACTAAAAGGGGTTTCCGCAAAGGTAATTAACCAAAGTAATACCGAAGCCGCAGACTTTAGCTACCATATAAGCGAGGGTAGCAGCAAAATTGGGTATTTGAGGTTAAACACCCTGCTCTCCGACAAAAAACAGCAACTCGACTCCACCTTGTTGGTATTTTTCAAGATAATGGAACAGCAAAAAGTGGCCAATCTAATAATTGACATCAGGAACAATTTTGGCGGTAGCACTAAGCTCGTAAGAGCAGTATTCAACTACATTACGACTAACAAATACAGAATTGACCTTGGCGAGGAGTATTTTAAAAACGGCAAAAAGGTGAGGGATTATGATACGTCGGCAGTAGCTCCGGAAAACGTTGCCCATAAATTTAATGGCAATGCTATTTTGCTTACCAATGTTAAGACCTACTCCAGCGCCCACATGATGGCAGTCAGTTTTAAAAGTGCTGGTATGGGTAAAGTTATCGGACAAGTGAGTTCAGAACCGTTGTTTATCTCGGGCGAGGTACAGGAACTGATTACTGCAAATACCAAATGTCAGTTTTATTACCCGGTATCAAACTTTTACCTGCCAGGCTTTAAAAAAGGTGTTGTCGCCTATTTTGTTCCCGATATTGAAATTCACCCCGCAATAACAGATAGGATCAGCGGAAAAGACGAGGCGATGGCAACGGCCGAACGAATGATGAAATAGACGCCTCGACAACGCGTCGGTTACTAACCGGCAAACTTTAAAAAAAGCGTTTCACCCCGAAACAAAAACCCCCTCTTCCACAAACGCCTAATAACCAGTAATTTAACTAAAATCAACAGCTAATCTTCCTGACGAATAAGTAGTTTCATTCTGTTTCACCCAAATAATTTAAAATATTAATTATCAAATAAAAAAAAGCGTTTCATTTAGTTTCAAATGTTTTGTATTCATGTGAAACGGAACACCGGGCTAGCTCCCTTGCGTCCACTTAAATATAAATTCTACGTAAGCCAACCCGTTTAACAATCGCTAACTCAATTTCCAGTCGGGTCTTTCAAAATGACAGGTATAACCATAAGGGTTCTTTTGTAAATAGTCCTGATGTTCTTGTTCCGCATTCCAAAAATCGCCTGCCGGAACAATTTCTGTAACTATTTTGCCGGGCCATATGCCTGATGCTTCCATCTCTTGTATTAACTCAACTGCTGTTTGGCGCTGGTTTTCATCCAGGTAAAAAATAGCGGAACGATAAGAAGTGCCTATATCATTGCCCTGCCGGTTACGTGTGGTGGGATTATGGATCTTAAAAAAATATTCCAATAAATGCCGATAGGTTATCTTTTCGGGATCAAATGTAACTTCTATACCTTCGGCATGTGTTCCGTGGTTACGGTAGGTTGCATTCGGCACATCGCCGCCTGTGTAGCCCACAATAGTAGCGGTTACACCAGGTAGCTGACGAATCAGTTCTTCCATTCCCCAAAAACAACCGCCTGCCAATATAGCTTTCTCTGTATGCATAGATTTTAATTTTTATCTTTTAATATACGCATATTTTGAGAATAAGTTTTGAAAAGCCTGATTAACAGAAATTATCCCCATACTTACCAGCTTTATTGTATATTCCGCTCAAATTAAAAGGGTTACCTGGGCTTTATGAAAAATATTTACTATGGCTGGTTTATGCTGGCGGCTTTAACCCTAATGTATGCCACCACAAACGGCGTAGGCGCTTATGCGTTAACTGTAATGCGTCCCTTGCAGATCAAGTCCTTCGGCCTGGATGCACAAAGCGCGGCCTTCCTTCCTACCCTATTGTTTGTAACCATTGCCGTTACGTCGCCTTTTATTGGCCGCATGTTGGACCGCTATAACCCACGTAATTTTATTGCCATTGGCGCTTTTGGGGCCATAGGTTTGATATTCTCGCTGGCATATGTTACCAGTTATACCGCGTTGTGCGCGTTTTACGTTCTATACGGAATTTGTATGGCGCTGGCGGGCATTATGTCTTTTATGTACCTGATCAAT
>CBFGNU010000180.1:0-8472 GCA_965650195.1 uncultured Mucilaginibacter sp.
ACAGGCGTTGGTTGACAAAAAGCTTTCAAGCGATCTAAACCTGACCGGTTTAGCAGGTATTAACTATAACGACAGGGGTTCAAACGGTTTGGCAACAAGTGTTGAAGATCTGGCTATACCGGGTTTTTACCAAATCAATAACTCTTTAAATAAACCCCAGAGCGCTCACGGTTACAGCCATAAAAAACAATTAGGTTTTTATGCGCAGGCTACGCTTGGATTTAAAAATTATTTGTTCTTAACAGTAGGTGGTCGTAATGACGTTTCGTCAACATTGGCCCCGGGCAAGAATAGCTATTTCTACCCTTCATCAAACGTTGCGTTTGTGTTGAGTGATGCACTTAACCTTAAGAGCGATGTGGTATCGTACATTAAATTGCGCGGTAGCTACGGTGAAACCGGTAGCGACACCGACCCGTACAATATTTATAACACGCTTACTGCTACTAACATACCACTTACATTTGGTAACCTGATATTCCCGTTAAACAATAACGGTAACCCGGTGGCAGGTTATACAGTAAGTAATACCACATTCACTACAAATTTGAAGCCTGAGCGCGTAAGAGACTTTGAGGTAGGTGGTGAATTTAGATTTTTCAACAGCAGGGTCGGTTTAGATCTTACCTACTATCATCGTACAACTGAAGATCAATTACTTCCTGCGCCTATTTCTCCGGGTACCGGTTATCTTGCTACGTTTGTTAACGCAGCCAAGAGCGAAAACAGGGGCGTGGAGGTTGCCTTTAACGCTACGCCTATTAACGGTGATTTTGTTTGGGATTTCACTTACACCTTTAGTAAGGATAAAAGCAAGGTGTTAGCATTGGCTCCGGGTGTTGATCGTTTATTGTTAAACTCCACCTATGATGCGCAATTAGTTGCTGTACCGGGCCAGCCGATGGGTATTATCCAGGCTCCAAAACCTCAACTTGACCCTCAGGGCCGCATAATTGTAAACGCAGCAACAGGTATGCCGGTGCAGAGCACTGATATACAAACGTACGGCGCTGTACAACCGGATTATCGTATGGGTATGACCAACAATTTCCGTTATAAAGGGCTTGCCTTAGGTTTTACCCTTGATTATAGCAAAGGTGGCGTGTTTTATTCAGGAACAGCTGATTTGCTAGGATTTGTGGGTAATGATCCGGTTACTACTTATAATGATCGTAATCCGTTTATCATCCCTAATTCAGTTGTTGCAACTACTGTAGGTACCACTACAACTTATACAGAGAACACTTTCCCTATTGAAGGTGGCCACTTAGCTGATTATTACTATCAAACTAATAATAAGGGATATGTTTATCAAAACCTGATATTAGATAGAACTTACTTTAAAGTACGTGAAGTTACTTTATCATATACACTTCCTAAATTCATATCTAATAAACTGGGAGCATCAAATGCTAAGATATCCTTGTATGGCAGAAACCTGCTTACCTGGTTACCTGCATCTAACCAGGTTGTTGACCCGGAAGTGTCTAACTTAGGTTCTGATCTGCAGAGCGAATTTGGTGAGTTCAGAACCTCGCCACCATTGAAATACTATGGCGCTTCATTAAAGGTTACATTTTAATTTGACGAATCATGAAAAAACATATAATAAAAACAATTTTTGCAACGGCTGTGATCTCCTTCTCAGTAACGAGTTGTAAAAAGATAACAGATATCAACACGAGTCCTAACAACCCGCCGGTTGAGGTTGCTACCCCACAGGTGTTGTTTCCGTCGGCAGTTCAATCTACTGCCGGGCGCGTGGGTGGCGAAATTGCCATTATAGGGAACATATGGTCGCAATTTGTTACACAGGCACAATTATCTAACCAATATAAGGATATTGATACCTACGGTATGACAAGACAAGACCGTAATGCCAACTATAACGGTTTGTTTTCCGGCGCATTAACCGACTACAAGTTAACCATAGAAAAAGCGAAAACCACAGGCCCAATACAGTATTATTTAATGGCAACTGTGATGAAGGCTTATACCTACCAGGTATTGGTTGACCTTTATGACAAAGTGCCTTATACGGAAGCATTACAGGGCCAGGCTAATCTGCAGCCAAAGTTTGATGATGGTTATACCATATATCAAGGTTTATTAGCAGAAATAAATGCTGCTTTAGCTGCAACTGCATCAGCCGGAAACCTTAGCCCTGCAGCGACTGCAGCGACAGACTTTGTTTTTAGCGGAGACATGACCAAATGGCGTGCATTTGCTAATACATTAAAGTTGAAAATGTATTTACGTATGGTAAACGCCAAACCTGCAGAGGCAGAAGCCGGTGTTAAAAAATTGTATACTGATGGTGCCACATTCCTTACCACCGGAGCTGGTGTAACAAGTTATGTTGCTACGCCGGATCAAGGCAACCCGATGTATGAATACAACATCAGAAGATTGAACTCATCTACCAACCTGCGTGCCAGCAAAACGTTTGTAACCTGGTTACAAGCCAACAGCGATCCGCGTATTGTCACCTATTTTGGTGCAGCCAGTCCTAACTCAATCCACCAGGGCGATTTTAACGCTACTAACTCAGCGCAGCCTACTTATGCAACCGCTGCAAGTTTAGCACAAGCACCAACTGATCCGGTTTGGTTCATCTCTGCAGCAGAGTCTTACTTTATGCAGGCAGAAGCAAATTTAAGATATGGCGTTGGCCCTGCTGCCTCGGTATCTTATAACAGCGGTGTAAATGCTGCGTTTGCTCAAACCACTGTAGCGCGCGGAGCGTTGTACCCTTATCCGAACGGAACATTTGATCAGAACCTGGAAGCCATCATTGTTCAGAAATGGGCATCATTGCCGGGTTCGCATGCAATCGAAGGGTTCTTTGAACAACAACGTACAGGTTATCCAAAAATCAGTCCTACAAATTCTAAGGATGTAACAAACTATATTCCTGGACAATGGTCTTATTCTATAGGTGGAGTTACACCAAGTAAGCAGTTTCCAAAAAGAATGGTGTTCCCTGATTCAGAAAAAAGCAGAAATCAGAACACACCTGCCGAAGTTCCTATTTACACTCCGGTTTGGTGGGGCAAATAATTAATAATATTTAATTAGAAAGAACATGAAAAGAAAATATTTAAACATTATAGCGGTAGTTGCTTTAACTGTTGTATTGTTCTCCTGTAAAAAGGATGACTTTATCTCAACGGATACCCAGGTAGGTATATCTAAAGTTACTAAATACGCCGAGTTTACACTTACCGGCGCAGAATATGTGTACCTAAAAAAAGGTGATCCTTATGTTGAGCCGGGCGTAAAAGCAATGGCCGGAACTACTGTTTTACCGGTAGTTACCACAGGTTTGCCAGCTAATACTAACACAGCCGGAGTTTATACTTTAAAGTATACCGCGACAAACTCCGACGGTTTTTCGGCATCTGCATCACGTACCTTGGTAGTTTACGATACAGACGCAACTGCGATTGGCAATGACTTTACAGGCAATTACGCAAGAACCTCTAACGGTTCAATTGCGGAGTGGACGAAAGTTGCACCCGGCGTGTACAAGGTATTTAACCCTGGCGGCGCCCCCGGAACTGTCCTTACGGTGATCATGTTTAATAAAACAGGAACAAGCGTATATATTCCGAGCCAGATAGCAGGCGGTGCACTAACAAGTTCTGCATCTGAGGCAAGCGTTGCAGGCGTTACACCGGGTACATTAAAGCAGTATTCTATGCAGATAATAAACCCTGGTTACGGAACAGCCGTGAGGACATTTATTAAACAATAAGACACTAAATATCAATCGATATGAAAAAAAATATAATATTAAAATTATTAGCATCAGTGTTAATACTGACAGCCATCTCGTCTTGCCGTAAGGAAAGAGTAGTGGGCGGAACGGAAGTTCAAAACCTGGCCGGAGAATGGTGGGTTAAGTATGACAAAGGTACCGGTCCGGTATTTGGAAGCGCTTTTTACAGGTTCCATACTTATAATACCTCTGCCAACGTACCTACAGAAATGTGGTTGGATGACAGGCACACAGGTTGGGATGTAAAAGGCAAGGTAAAAACGGATGCATCTGCTCTTACTTTTTCAGGAACTAACGTACAAAACGTTTCTTACAACAGTAAATTTACTGTAACTGAAGGTAAAGTAATGTTAGGTGTTGCTACAGCCCCGGGTTCAAAAGCAAAAACCGATTCTATTTACTTCAAGATATCATTTGATGATGATGATCCGGGTAAAGTTTATACGGTGAGTGGTTACAAGAGAACAGGTTATACAACTGACGATCACTAATCATCAATCGTAAAACAAGAATACAATCCGAAGCTGCGCAAGTGGCTTCGGATTTTTTTTGCCTTTAGCTGTAAGTTAGTACTACGTTTAATGCACTTACGTGGATCTTTACCTCGCTGCCCATTACTAAACTGCAATTATCAGGTATATGCCCTGCGGGGAAATCGAAGCAAACAGGGTAATTATAGTCGCCGACAACGTTCATTACAATTTCTGGTAAGGTTTGCCCAAAGGGGATATCGTTATCTTTTATACCTGTAAAACCGCCAACTATAAGGCCGGCAAGATTTTTCAATTTTCCGGCGCGTTTTAGCGTGTGTAGCATGCGGTCAATGCTGTATAGATACTCGCCTACATCTTCAATTAATAGCACTTTCCCGTTGTAATCAACATCTGATACTGAACCAAGAGCAGCTATCAGCAAACTCAAATTGCCGCCGGTTAATCTGCCCGTTGCATTCCCGTTTCGACCAATGGTGTTCGACCGGAACTCATATTTAAGCTCTTCGCCAAATAGCGCTTTCCTCAATGTTTCTAGAGACCGGGCTGATGCGTCGGGGATATTTATGGGCATTTGCCCATGTATGGTTTGTAAGTTGTAGTTATTCAGTAGATGCGAATGGAGCAGGGTGATGTCGCTGAATCCAACCAGCCATTTAGGATTTTGCTGCAAACGGCTAAAATCAACCTTATCAATCATGCGTACGGTACCATAACCGCCGCGGGCTGCTATAATGGCTTTAATACTGTCGTCGTCAATAAAACGCTGCATATCCGCCGCGCGCATTTCATCATCACCCGCAAACTGATGGTAGGATGCTGTAACCGTATCACCCAAAACCACCTCTAACCCCCACGATTGCAGCAGTGCAACGGCATCCGTCATCGGTGCGGGCAGCTTTTTGGCCGGGCAGGTAATAGCAATTTTGTCGCCTTTTTTAAGGTGCGGTGGCTGTATAGTTGCTTGGGTTGGTTTGTGCATGTTCAATATTAACAAAACTTTGGCATTAAATTAAATGCACCCTGCTGCTCCGCCATCGAAACAAAATAGGGATATTTTACAATGCTTTGATAATCAATATTTTAAATATGTTCTACAGCTAATTTTCCTGACTTATAAGTTGTTTCACTTTGTTCCAACACAAAATAGTAAACTACTGTATTACAGGAGGTTATTAAAAATATTGTTCCGCCTTGCTCCATTTGTGTCACCCACGCAAGCGGAACAAAACCGGCTCCGTTAGCGCCTGCGGCTCTTACTTTTGCTTTAGTGTTTGGGCTCAAAATAAATTATCTTTGCAAGCTATTGATCATTATAAATGTCGCAACTGAATAACTTTAAACGCTATACCATTACATCGGCGCTTCCGTATGCCAACGGCCCTTTACATATCGGTCATTTGGCGGGTGCGTATTTGCCGGCTGATATATTTGTGCGCTTTCTTCGCCTAAAAAAGAAAGATGTAGTATACATCTGCGGCTCTGACGAGCATGGCGCGGCCATCACTATAAAAGCAAAAAAGGAAGGTACTACGCCGCAGGCTATTATTGATAAGTACCATGAGCAGATAAAGAATAGTTTTGAAGAATTTGGTATTGGGTTTGACATTTACCACCGTACATCATCACCAATACATCATGATCTTTCGCAGGAGTTCTTTTTAAACCTGTATGAAAAAGGCGAGTTTGTAGAGCAGTATAGCGAGCAATACTTTGATGAAGATTTCCAGCAGTTTTTAGCCGATAGGTACATTGTTGGCACCTGCCCTAACTGCCACAATGATAACGCCTATGGCGATCAGTGCGAACGTTGCGGCACATCGTTAAACCCGACTGATCTGATCAACCCGATCTCTACACTAAGCGGCAAGCCACCTATTTTAAAGGCTACCAAGCACTGGTATCTGCCTTTAGATAAGTACCAGCCTTGGCTGGAGCAATGGATAGATACGAAAGAAGGTGAGTGGAAGGTGAATGTTTTTGGGCAGTGCAAGTCGTGGCTTAAATCTGGCCTGCAACCACGCTCCATGACCCGCGACCTGGATTGGGGCATTGACGTGCCACTGGAAGAAGCCAAAGGCAAAAAGCTATATGTTTGGATGGATGCGCCCATTGGCTATATATCGGCCACCAAACAATGGGCAATTGATAAGGGGAAAGACTGGCAGCTGTACTGGAAAAAGCAGGCAAACGAAGCTGATGATACCTGCCTTATCCACTTTATTGGTAAGGATAACATTGTATTCCATTGTATCATCTTCCCATCTATATTGCATGCGCACGGCGAGTACGTATTGCCGCAAAATGTGCCTGCCAATGAGTTTTTAAATTTGGAGGGGGATAAACTTTCAACCTCGCGTAACCACGCGGTTTGGCTGCATGAGTATCTGGAGGAGTTCCCAGGTAAGCAGGACGAATTGCGTTATGTGTTGACTTCTATCCTACCTGAGACCAGCGACAGCGAGTTTACCTGGAAGGATTACCAGGCCCGCGTAAATAACGAGCTGGTTGCCATATTAGGCAACTTTGTTAACCGCGTAATGATATTGATGCACAAGTTTTACGACGGCAAGGTAGAGGGTAAAATAAAACTGACGGATGGGTATCTGAACGACGAGATAGGCATATTTTATGATGCTTTGGATAGCAGCCTGCAGAATTACCGCTTTAGGCAAGGCTTACAGTCCGTTATGGACATAGCCCGTTTGGGCAATAAATATCTTACCGATAAAGAGCCTTGGAAAACTATTAAAACCAGCCCGGATGACGCCCGCGACGCATTGCACAATTGCCTGTTCATAATAGGGCATTTGGCAACCTGCCTGCAGCCGTTTTTACCGGCTACGGCTAAAAAGATATTCGGCATGCTTAACCTGCCCGGTCAATTCACTTTTGATGAGGAGCTGGTATTCCACAATGGACATCAGCTTAACCCCGCTGCATTGTTGTTTGAGAAAGTGGAAGATGAAGTAATAAATAAGCAGATAGAAAAGTTAAACAGTAAGAAGCAAGCAGCTACAGTAGTGGAAGAGATTCCCGTAACCCCCGCAAAAGAGAACATCAATTACGAGAGTTTTGCTACCATGGATATACGTACCGGCACTATACTTACTGCCGAGAAAGTGGCTAAAACCAAAAAGCTGCTTAAACTTACCATTGATACCGGGATAGATCAGCGTACCGTAGTATCAGGTATTGCTGAGTATTACGAGCCTGAAGCAATAATTGGTCAGAAAGTAAGCATATTGGTAAACCTGGAGCCGCGCGATATAAAAGGCATTACATCAAAAGGCATGATACTGATGGCCGAGAACGCCGAAGGTAAATTAAGCTTTGTTGCCCCGGTTGATGATTTCAACAACGGATCGGTAATACGTTGATGTGTAAATATGCAGATGTGCGGATATGCAAATGTTTCTTTGCTTAATCAGCTATAATTTGCACATTTGCTGAAATTTAGATGGGACTGCGGCAAGGAATAAAATTCGACACCGTAATTCTCAAATCCGAATTCCAAATGGTCCCGTAGTTCAACGGATAGAATAGGAGTTTCCTAAACTCTAGATATGGGTTCGATTCCCGTCGGGACCACTAAAGTCAATATTAAAAGATGACAAAAGCCTGCAAATCAAATGATTGCAGGCTTTTGTTTTTTTGGTCAAAATGCCATAATATGCACTAAATCTCATTAAAAATGTGCGTAATTCGGTTATTACCACCTGGTATGGCAAGGAAAACGTTATGATTTGGAGTCCGGTAAAAACACACTGGAGATTTAACCTAATTATTTTTTTCTATTTTTAACAAGTAAGAACAAAAACCGATCCATATGGATCGGTTTTTTGTTCTGCACATCATGATAGTGGGAGACAGTTAAAATAGGCTGTTTAATAATTTTGCTAAACCAATAAAAAGCTAAGCAAATAATTGCTTAGCTCCAGAATCAATAATAATAAAAATGAAAAGAAAATTTGTAAGCGTTAGGCAGTTGGCTCCGCTGTGTATCGTGGTAATGGTACTGCTCATATCATTTATATTAATAGACGACCGGAAAAAGCCGGACGAAAGCCGGTTTACCCCAGTTGTTTTGGCGCAGGACCTGGATGAGCCAATGGTATTTAAGGTGATTAAAAACGGGAATGTTTACATAGCTGAGCGAAAAGGTGCGCTTAAAGTTTATGACGCGATTACACAAACTGT
>CBFGNU010000181.1:0-8468 GCA_965650195.1 uncultured Mucilaginibacter sp.
GCGGCGTTTCCCTATCCTGTTTTACCTAAGTTCAGGCATCTTCATTGTTGGCCAAACAATATCTTGATACGCTTAGTACTTAAATAAAGTACTTTATGTCTTCAGGTCGATAGTTTTTGGGGAGTCTGCGCCCGTTTATTTTTATATTTTCGTTTATCATAATGTTTTGCCACCATGCGTAAGTTGGTGGGGCCGCAGTCCATTTGATCTTGTTGTTTGTAATGGGTAAAGTGGAATTCGCTATTTCTATAGTTATTTAACTAAGGTATATTCTCCCCAAAAATCTGTCAATGCAGCGCCGCTACCGTTTAGGGCTGGTACGGATAGTTTAGCTGCATCTATTTGGGCTTCGCTCATAGGTGTACCGTCGCTGTTTCTTCCCCTGTACCTCTGTGCGGTAAAGGTTGGTTCAAATTTGTTAATGTTATCGTTAACCATTATATGATAAGAAAATTTAGACGTATTATTGACAGACAAACCCAAAAGATTTAGGTTAATAGCCAGTTCGCTGGTATAAGTTTTGGTTTTATCAAACGCATTCATTGCCTCTATGCCGGCCTCGTTATACATAGAGAGCACACTATCTTTGCCAAGCACCCCTTTAGTATATATCCATTTTACATTAGTTCTTAAATTTCTGTTACTCATTTTTATTAAAGAATCGGCAATCCGCCCGTCCGGATCTTTATGCCATCCATCCTCAAAGCTTTGTGTAAGCATAAAGACTACATTTCTGTTTTTTTCTTTAAAGTATGGAAACTTTACTATCGCCGCACCATTGTCGTTCCTATCGGCACTTTTTTGAATAACTAAACTGATACCACCCAGAATAATTTTGCGCATTATCCCTAAATTTTTGCTTTGTACTACGAGATATAATTTTTTGTCATCATTAGCCATTGTGTAAAAAATCTCGGTTGCAAGATTATATGCCTTAAGGCTGCTACCCCATTCGGTACTTTTACCATCAATTTGAACAGTTGAAGGCGCACGCACGCTAGTAATTTGTTTATTTGGCAGTTTTTGGGCAAATGCACTGGTAAAACCAAATAGACACAAATAAAACACCATTAATCCCTGTGTATATTTTTGTAATTGCATAAATTAAACGGTTATTGGTTAATTTCTATAATAGAGTAATGTAAATGATAAAACAATCTGTTATTCTAATAATAACAGATTGTTTGCTTATCCTATTACAAGGAGATTATCAATTTTATTAAAATTGATAATTATTAGCAATAATACCACGACGCAGAACCGCAACTGTCACAGCACCAATGCGCTCCGCTTACACCGTCTACAAGACAATGGGCTTCATCGTAACTTATCGCCAAGAAGACCGTGCCCCCGCCAGTAAAGCAAATATCGCCGGCTGTTCCGCCACAATTGTTACCAGAACCGTAAGGTACAAACGCGCCACAGGTTCCATACCCACCGCTAATCTTTTTCATTTGATCCTTGGAAAGCATTTCCTTGCCGTCCAATTTTAATTTTAATTTTTTCATAAAATAAGGTTAATTTTGCCTCTATTATTCGGGTTGCGGCGTTCCCTATCCTGTTTTACCGAAGTTCAGGCATCTTCATTGTTAGCCAACAATATTTTGATATGCTTAAGTACTTATATAAAGTACTTAATGTCTTCGGGTTGATAGTTTTTGGGGAGCCTGCGCCCGTTTAAAAAGAGCGTAGGCGTTCCGGTCACTTCAGTAAGTTTGCACCATTCTCTTTGTTTCTCAAGCGCATCACCATTCACCGCACCGCTTGTTTTAGGGTGTACTTTGGCCCAGGCATCGTAGCTTTTTTGTTTTTGCTCATACCAGTCGTCCATGGCTTTTTTTAGTGAGGTATCATTATGGCTTTGCTGCATGGCCAGCAAGTGCAAGGCTACTTCGGCGTTCCTGTCGGTTTCATTTTGTGTAGAAAAAACTACTTGTAGTTTTACATCATCTCTGCCATGCAACCATTCCAATGCCTTATGTGCTTTTGCGCATGGCTGGCAATATGGGTTTGATACCATGGTTATCACCTTCTCGGCTTCGCGATTACCAATTATTACAGTACTGTCTTCTTCGGGCAAAGCATATTGAACCTCGTCATTCAGCATACGGGTAAACAGATCTTTATTGTATTTATACTGGCGGAGTTGGCTTCTTAAAGGATTTATCTGCTTCGATAAAAGCAGATATGGTTTTATCAATATCCAGCCCAACATGGGTATGGCCATTCCGGTAATTAAACTCGCCCAGCCGCCCAACTCTGGTGCCTCAAGCCCGTTTAACAATGAGGGTAAAAAAGCAAAAAACTCAAGCCATAGTAATGCCTGTACTACACAGCACAGCCGACACCATTGTTTAGCTACCTTCCACTGGTGGTAAATGGAATAGAATGTATAAGGTAAGCTAAGCGCATTAAGCAAGGCCAGCATTGATAGAACAGAAGCATTGTTGCTATTGAAAAGCAAAACCAACCAGCTGCCCGCGAAGTAAAAGAACCCAACTTCACTCCAGCTTAGTTCATCTGTTAGTTTTGCAGCTTTTGAAGACAGTATGGCATTACAGTTTTTATTATTATCGCCGCCACAAAGTTTTTGTATCAAAGGGTTATTGGTGTCTATGCTCTGAATCAATAACAGCACGGCGGTTACAAGTCCTGCGGTTTTAAACAGTGTTAGTAAAGCAATTTGCCAATTTAAAGCCGCCAAATACGGAGACCTGAACAGCAGCCAGCCTAACAGCAACACCACTGCCCCTATAATAACAACCGGCAGCCGCATATCATTAATAACTTCTTTACGATGCTTCGCGGCATAATCAGCCTCGCCGGAGGTTTCTTCCTTTTCGGCTACCAAAATTGATCCTGAATAGATCTTTTTAAAATCATCAATATTCAGGCGATGTTTGTTCCATCGCTCATTGGATACCGTAGCCTCTTTTTCGTTCAAATTATTCACGGTAATGAAATCCTTATTTGAAACAAAAGCAATAAACGGCCCATCTATTTCGGCAGACAACAACTCATCAAAATTGAGCTGGTAGGCAGCATTGGGGATGTGCCAGTTATCTAATACTTCGCTCATCGCAAGTAAACTATTATAATCAGGGTGTTTTTGTAGTTCGTCGTTGAGCGTTTGGCGGGTTAGGGGTATAGCCAGCGCGGCAACAAAATGGTTCAATACCATTGTAGCATTCTCTTTTTCCATAAGGGTAGGTTACTTAGGGTTAAGTTTAATTGGTTATACCCAAGTTAGTTATAAAGACAATTATCATGCAAGAACTATTTTTTAAAACTGACGAATTCGTCAGTTTTTTAAGTAACTCTGTCGGCGCCAGGTTTCCCCTTAAAAAAACAAATTGTCCCAATCAACAAAGGTCTGCAGTAAAAATTCCTTGTTGGTCGTTCCAATTGTATAATTCGCATGGTACATCGCAATGGGGTGTTGAGGAAATGCGATTCTTTCGTTGCTGAACCAGATCCGCCCATCAGCATGTGAGAAATTATAAAACAAGCTTGACAATCCTTTATATCTCAATCCCTCCACCTTTGGAAGCAACAGGTTGAGATTTTGCTGATCAGACAGTGCATCTTGATACTCATCTACCATCTTTTTAAAAAAGGCTTTTGTGCTTGCGTTAACCCGGCAGCAATAAAACCCTGAACATAAATTGTTAAATGAACCATATAAACTATCGTTTTGAAACCCCATATCATAGCCGTTTAGCTCCTCCATCAACTCTTTGTATATATTCTTATAAAAGATAATGTCGACATCAGAGAACACCACATACTTGCTGTCTGTGGCGTTAATAAATTCATTAACAAATATTATCTTCTCTTTTACTTGTTCATTCCAGTTGTCTTCCTCAAACAGCCCGGCGCACAATTGTTCACCATTCAAAACAACAAGTTCAAAGTCATTCGCTAAATGTTTTTCATAACACGGGTAGAAAAAATCATCAAACATAGATTTATGCGACGGAGAATAATAGGTAAGTAGCGGGATTCTGCTAAAATTTGATCCTTTCGGCTCCGTCTTAGCTGGTGATCGGTTCAAAATCTCGTCAGCCATAAATGCGCTATCTTGTTCCGGCTTTGACAGTGTCTGAAAAACAAAATAATTAAGCAGGTTATGATATGTTTCATCCAAATCTAACCGATACTTTAAACTGTCACTCAGTGTAATAAATAATGTTTTAGTTTCGGCCTCGTTCTTCACACTGGCCAAAACTTTAGTAATATTATTAGTAAAATTTTTTAACCAAATGGCATAGTCATCTTTTGACCGGCTTATCTCTTCAAGGGCAGGTTTCATAACATGATATTTTACCCGTTGAAAAACCCGGTCGGTTGCGAGGGTACCCGTCGGCACTTCAGCCATAAAATTTTCGTAAACAGCTTCTGCTACAGAAGGTGAGACAGCGGAGCAATTGGTGTACGCGATAAACAATAAATATATTCCGAAGGTAAAAACAAGATCATCATCCATCTCTTCTTGTGAAAATGCTTCAAGCATAGCACAAGATATTGCATTAGTTATTGAAACATCAGGTTCATTACGTGGCGCGACATCGTCAGAATCTGCTATTTGCCCGACTTTGACGAAGGGATCCTCGCTCCGGCGATCGCCTGATAAATTATTGAACGGAAGATCACCACGTTTTAATAAATCGTCAACAGAAAGAGTTTTAAGCAATAAGCCAACAACAATAGATGAACGTTCATGTCTGTTAAGCGCAAGATCAAAATGAATGAGCTCATTTTCTGAGCGTAGCGCTTCTATCAATGGCTTAACCCCATCGCGCAAGTATATATTCAATTGATTGTCGTCATCCCGCAAAGTAACTTCCAACTTTAAGCAATTGCTCATTTTGGTCATGTTTAATTATAGATCATCACTAAATATGGCTTTCATATTTCGTTTTAATAAAGATATATCCACTACCATATCTGCCTCAAAAAAATCCTCACTCGTGTTAACAGGCTCGCACATTTGTTGATAGTACCGGTGACCTAGCGCATCAGCCATATACCAAAAAATCAGACTGTGCTGATCTGTTGCGTTTGTTTGGCGTTTATGAAATTCAAACACCACTGATTCGGGCGGCATAAACATCATATTCGTTAGCCCGGCACCGTGTATACTCACCAGATGGCGTACTTTGGCGTACAGCAGAACCTGTTGAGTAAAGCTATATTCTTCGTTGTAAACAATGTCGAACCCATAAGCCTTCATAACCTCAATTACGTCGTCCTCGTTCATTACCGTTCGCCGTCTAGACTTTCGCCTGCTAACATAAACCCTGTCACTTAAATTTAGGGGCAATTCTGCTTTCGCGCTAAAATGATCAACCAATATTTTCCTCAGGTCATTTAATGCTGCTGGAATATAGGCCGCCATTATCGGCTTGTGCTGCGGTACACATAAAGTTCTTACAAGCACACTCTGACCGGGCGGTATATGGAAAACATTCTTAAACATAAAAGGCTCAAGCGAAGGCAGGGCGAAATGCGAAAGGGCCGATTTAGCAGGCAACAAAAGCACCATTTCTTCGGTTTTCCCTGCTACCATCCAAACCCGCAATAAGGTTTCACACATCCAATGATAGTAGTTGTTATGCCATGTATGATGCACAAGCAAGTAAGTCTCGTCGTCGTCCAGGGTTATCAATTTTTCAGGCTCATCATTAACCGCGTGGTAATAATGCGAAGCTTCATTGAGTCTTTCATCGTGCTCTCCGGGCATTGTGTAATGATAACATTCATTTATCAATCCTTTGCGCCCACAAACAAGTCCGGATGCTGTTACCAATGGCCCTTTCAAATATTTAACTTTAAGATTAGGAAGAGGATATGACAGGTGATGGTTAAACAATAAATTATCGCCTTCTGATAGGTTCACCGGAGGAGATACTTTTATTATTTTCTTCATAGGTTTGGTGATAGGTCCTTTAGATATGTAATAATTGGAATTTTTATTTTCAAAAACAAACTGTAATTCTGCATCAACTTAGACTTTATTATATTAGACGGCCATATGATAATTTCAGAAATTAAATGGGGATTGGGTAACCAATTGTTTCAGTATGCGGCAGGACTTAGTCTGGCAAGGCACCATAATGTGCCTTTGATATTGGACACCTCTAGCTATGATGAAGACGACCACCGAGAGTTTTGTCTAAATTATTTTGAAATAGATGATATCAAGACTGAGATTGCAACCGATACTGATGACGAGGTTTGCTTTAATCTTTACATCGAGCCTTTTTTTCATTTCGATAAGACTTTTTTTGACAAGCCCAACTTTACCTACTTAACCGGATGTTGGCAAACGGAGAAATATTTTAAAAACATCGCACCCGAGATCCGGAAAAGATTCCGAATTAAACCGCAATACCTTGAACACCTAAAAGTTGACGATCTAGCCTTTGATAAATTCGAGTCGGTCAATTTGCATATTAGACGAACGGACTATGCGATTCACACAATGATGGGAATATTGCCCGTTGATTACTATTACAAAGCGATGGATTTGTTGAAACAGAAATATAGGAATCTGCAATTTTATATTTTCTCTGACGATATAGATTGGGTAATCGAAAACTTAAAGTTGAATGATTTCGACCACACTTTCGTCAGTGGTAATTATTCCAAAACGCCTATTGAGGATTTTTACCTGATTCGGCAGTGTAAACACCACATCATCGCTAACAGCACTTTCAGCTGGTGGTCGGCTTGGTTATGCCAATACCCCGATAAGCAAATAATTGCCCCGGCAAAGTGGTTCAAGAATCGAAACGCTAATACGAATGATTTGCTACCAGAAAGTTGGTTAACTCTTTGAGAATCCAAAATAAGATCGTCAGCCTCCTGCACGGCGGGCAGTTTTATCTCTCATCAACGCCAGCGTCTCCTCATCCGTTCACAAAGTTTTTATTTTGCCCGGAACCCGTCAAGTAATTGGCAATCGCACCTCTTGGTTCACACTTTGATGTAATTCCGATTAGCACAGAAGAAGTTGTTTATCCACGCGATCAAAAAACAATAACCAAGGCCCAATAATTACGACTCTCGTAAAAAAATCGTAATTTAGTAGGTGCCCTGCCCTTTAATTAGCCAAGGCTTTTGATACTTTATCACAATGAGATCCCAAATATTACTTTTTCTCCATGGGCTGCTTTTTATCGCTATAGGCTCATATGCGCAGACACCTGTTATAAGTTACGCCGGCAACGCTAAAACCTATACTACCGGCATAAATATCAGCCCATTAACTCCTGTTAACACGGGTGGCTCGGTACCGGCAACCCACTTCGGGCAGGTAACAACAGTCGCGGGCAATGGCACAGCCGGCTATGCCGACGGGAATGGATCTGCAGCCAGTTTTAATCAGGCTGAGGGGATAGCGATAGATTCAAAAGGGAACATTTTTGTTGCCGACCAGTTAAACAACCGGATAAGAAAGATAACACCCACCGGCATGGTAGAGACATTCGCCGGCGGAACGGAGGGTTTTAAAGACGGAACCGGCACTTCAGCAAATTTTTACCACCCGATTGCTTTGGCTATCGACGCCGCAGACAACCTGTATGTGGCCGACATGTTAAACAATCGGATACGGAAGGTAACACCGCTGGCCGTGGTAACTACCCTGGCAGGGGATGGTGATTACGCTTCAAAAGATGGTACCGGCACTGGGGCCTCAATTGGTCATCCACGCAGCATAGCTCTTGATGCTGCAGGAAATATTTATGTTAGTGAATTTAGCGCGCCGGTTGTAAGAAAGATTTCGCCGCAGGGTGTGGTAACCACCCTGGCCGGTAACAAAGCAAGCAAGCAAGTATCAATCGACGGTGTAGGAGCCTCTGCTTCATTTTATCAGCCTGGTTATCTAACTACAGACCGGGCCGGAAATATATTTGTCTGTGATAATTGGAGTCTCCGCAAAATCACGCCTGACGGTACAGTAACAACTATAGCACCTGGGTCCTTCTTTTCAACTACCGGCGGACCAGCCAGTTTAAGTATCAGTCCTTCCGGCGATATTTATTTTACCTCGGATAACAGTATTTATGTACTATCGCCGCAGGGCGAAGTCAACGAGGTAGCAGGAAAAAAAGTCGACTATTTTACGATGGCCGGCAGCGACGATGGAATTGGAAAAGAAGCAGGCTTAATATTGCCTAAAGGCATGGCGCAGGACGGCAAAGGAAATTTGTTTGTAGCTGATGTTTACAATAACCTCATCAGAAAAATAGTAATAACAGGTTATACCATAAATAAACCACTGCCTGTGGGTATGGATTTTAACCCATTTACCGGTGCTATAAGCGGCGCGGCTACAGTTGTAACACCGGCAACAGATTACAGAGTTACTGCTTACAATGCGTCGGGTAGCGGTTCATACATTTTAAATATAGCTACGGTTGCCAATAAAAATCCACCTGTGATTTCCTCTTTCAGTCCGCAAA
>CBFGNU010000182.1:0-8458 GCA_965650195.1 uncultured Mucilaginibacter sp.
GGGCTATATGGTAGGGCGACCAAAAAGAGCGCGCGAGATAGCACCTCAATATCACGAGGGCGAGCATGACCAAGATGATCCTAATACACTAAGTGAGGAAGACAGGAAGTATATTAGCAACGACTAACTGCAAAAATTTAAGTCTATCAGGTAGGTAACACTACACCTTCCTCCTTTTCATCTCCTTTACAATCAAACTCAGCTCACGGCTCATTTGGCCGGATATGGCGGTGTTTTCCTGCGCCCGGCGAAACAGGTAAGGCATTACAGCTTTGATCGGTCCGTAAGGCACGTATTTGGCTACATTATAGCCGGCATCGGCCAGGTTAAAGCTTAGGTTATCGCTCATGCCCAAAAGCTGCGCAAAATAAACGTGTTTATGCGTTGGATCTATTTCTTTCATCCTTAGCAGGTCGGTTAAAAACCGGCAGCTATCTTCATTATGGGTTCCGGCAACAAAAGCTATGGTGTTGATATTATCTGTACAGTAATCTAACGCGAAATTAAAATCCCTATCTGTAGTAAATTTATCCGGTTGTATAGGCGAAGGATAGCCCAGCTCATCGGCCCTGTTGCGTTCCTTTTCCATATAAGCGCCCCTAACCAACTTCGCCCCTAAAATAAACTGCTCAGCTATGGCTGTTTCGCTGTCCTGCTTTAACGATGCCAGCTTATCAGCTCTGTACAACTGATAGGTATTGTAAACAATAGCCAGCTCTTTATTAAAACGGCGCATCATATTGATGGCAAGCAGATCAATGGTATCTTGTATCCAGCTTTCTTCAGCATCTATCATTACCGGTACACCGGCCTGGTACGCTTTTTCGCATATCGCCAACACCCTATCAGCTACACATTGCCATTCCTCCGTCTCTGCGTCGGTAAGGGGCATGCGCTCGTCCATTTTCTGCAGTAAAGCGAGTCTCGCCACCCCTGTTACCTTAAAAACGGTTATGGGTATTGATGGGTCCTTAGCGGCCCGCCTTATAGTGCGTAGTATCTCATCGCGGGTTTCGTCAAAAACCTTTTCGTCGTCCTCTCCCTCTATCGAGTAATCTAAAATGGTGCCTACGCCACCTTTCGCAAGTGTTTGGATGGTGGTTTCGCATTCGCGGATGTTCTCGCCACCGCAAAACTGCCTGAATATGGTTTTTTTGATAAGGCCCTGTATGGGCAAGCCTATTTTTAGCGCGAAGGCGGTAAGCGGCGGACCGATGTTCACCAAAAAATTGCTGTTTATTACCTTAAATAACCAGTAGGCGCGTTTTAAGTCGGAATTTGAAGCATGGCGAAATGCCACCTCCGTATTTTCGAACGATAGAGGTTGTTCTTTGTGCATGGATAATAAGTATGGCCCTGCATTGCATTTTTGGTGCAATACATGGACAGATCAGTTAATGCCGCTAAATTATAAAATGTATATTAGATAACTCAATATTCTGCGAATAGTTTATTTTTGCTGGCACATGATTGAATTTAAAGTAACCGGCGATTTCATCCCTATGATACAATTGTTAAAGGCTACTAACCTGGTGCAAACCGGCGGCGAAGCGCAAATAGTTGTAGATGAGGGCGAAGTAAAATACAATGGCCAGGTTGACTATCGCAAACGGCTAAAAGTGAGAGCGGGCGATATAGTTGAATTTGGTGGAGAGACAATAAAAGTGATATAAGAAAATGACGGAAGTTTACAACGATACCCTTATTGCAGATACGATGGAACCTTTACAAAGCAACAATTACAATATATATTTTAATGATGCTTTGACCGAAGTTGCGCGTTTTATTGAACAGGGAAAATACTCAAGGTTTTTTGTGTTGACAGACGAGAATACCGCTACGCACTGCCTGCCCTTGCTGCGCGAGAAATTGGGTGATGACGCTGATTTTGATCTTATAGAAATTAACGCCGGCGAGGAAAGCAAGGATATTGATTTTTGCATAGGCGTTTGGAAAATGCTAATAGACTTTGGCGCCGACCGTAAAAGTCTTTTAATAAACTTAGGCGGCGGCGTAGTGAGCGACCTGGGTGGCTTTGCTGCTTCAACCTTTAAACGTGGTATCGACTTTGTGCATGTGCCAACAACCCTGCTATCGCAGGTTGATGCTTCGGTAGGGGGCAAAACTGGTATTGATATCGACAGCATAAAAAACATAATTGGCACATTTACGCAGCCAAAGGCGGTTTTTATTGAGTATGAGTTTTTAAAGACCCTGCCTGCCCGCCAGATTCTATCCGGCACTGCCGAAATGCTTAAGCATGGCCTGATCTGCGACGCTGCTTACTGGAATCTTTTAAAAGAAAGCGACCTGAGCCAGCCTACAGCCGATATGGTATACCAATCTGTAGCTATAAAGAATAAGGTGGTGATAGAGGATCCGCACGAAAGGAATATCCGCAAATCGTTAAACTTTGGGCATACTATTGGGCACGCGGTTGAAACCTATTCGCTTATTAATGATGAGGATTCCCTTTCGCACGGCGAAGCAATTGCTATCGGCATGATCTGCGAGGCTTATCTATCCTATAAGAAAACCGGACTTAGCCTTGATGAGCTGAACGAAATAGCAGACGTGCTTATGGAACTTTATCCGTTCTACCAGCTTCGCGATGAAATGAACGACGAGCTGTTAGCGATAATGAAAAAGGATAAGAAAAACCAGGGCGGCAATATCAACTGCACCTTGTTGAGCAGCATTGGTCAGTTTAGTATTGATAACATCTGTACTGCTGATGAACTGATAGAAAGCCTGCAGTTTTACGCGAGTTTAAATTAATAATAATTGGTTTAGAGGGGTAGGTGTTTCACAAAAATATATGAAACAAATGAAACAGATGAAACGCGGTTAGCGTGTAATGTTCTGTTTGTTAATTAGTTGTATTGTTATGGTGAAACGAATGAAACACTACTATATTCACATATTCTAATACTATCTTCACATTTTTTATGTTAAATAATTGTACGCGAGGGTTTTAGTGGAAATATGCTAAAACGGTAGGCGTGAAACGGCAATAACGGTCAAAAAAATAGCGATGGGTCTTAAACCCATCGCTATTTTTGTTTAGCGGAGAGACATTTTTATTCTACCCCTTTTACCTTCATTTGCATAGTATATAAACCTTTCTGATTGGTTATAAACAAAACATCACGATTTTTACCTCCAAAGCATACGTTAGTAGTTCCGGGCTGAGGCACTGTTATTTGTGCAATACGTTTTCCGTCCTTATTATAAACCTGTACGCCACGACCGGTTAGGTAAACATTGCCTTTATTATCTAAAGTAATGCCGTCTGATCCCAGGTCGGCAAAAGGTGTTTTATTACTTAAGCTGCCGTCTTTCTCAATAGTATATTTGAAGGTTTTTCTGCCACCGTAATCGGCAACATACAGGTATTTTCCATCCGGAGTACCAACAACGCCGTTAGGTACCCTCATATCAGTAATTACTGGCACAGCTTCTGTGCTACCTTTTCTTACCAGGTAAACTTTCTGGCCATCCAGCTGCATACCCGGAGCACCGCGGTGTTTCCAAAATCCACGCTGAAAATAAGGGTCAGAAAAATACATATCGCCTTTAGCAGTCACAAAAACATCGTTAGGGCCGTTCATAAATTTACCGCCAATATCTTTTATCAATGTGGTAATTTTTTTGTCGGGCGATATGCTGATCAACTCGTTTCTTAATTCGGCACAAGTAATTAAATTGCCTTTTTTATCAAAGTAAGTACCGTTTGCGCGGCGCGAGCTATCCAGCCATACGGTTAACTTACCATCAAGCCCATACATCCAGATCTTGTCGTTGGCCTGATCTGTAAAAAAGACATTGCCTTTCTTATCAGGCGACGGGCCTTCGGTAAAGCCAAACTGGTCTGATACCAGAACAGGCACTGTTCCCTCTGCAAAAAGGTCACTGGTAGAATCGGCCATTATGGCTAAACGCGGGTTAACAACGGGCGTAGGATTAATCTTCATCGCCGTTAATGCCCCAAGCGACAATGCCGAGGCAATAAATATTTTCTGAGTTAATTTCATGAGTGTTAATAAATGGTAGCCAATTATAGTTAATAAAACGGTTATTGGCAAATAGCTGCTGCTATACAGCGTTTCATCAATATATAATTTACAAAAGTTGGATGATAGGATGCAAAATATCGAAAATGGTTTAATGACTTTATTTTGCTAATTTTGTTAGTATGAAACATTCCGGACGTGCTGATCTGCCCTTACATTATGGTTATGTGCCGCAATGGCTGGCGGAGCGTATGGCAAAACTGGGCCTGGCGGTAGTGGAAACCATCATAATGGATTACGGCGCTAACGAAGTTTTAAGCCGTCTAAGCGATCCGTTTTGGTTTCAGAGCCTTGGTGCCGTAATGGGTATGGATTGGCACTCATCGGGCATTACAACGTCTGTAATGGGCGCCTTAAAACGCGCGGTTAATCCGCATAGCAAACAGTTAGGCATTTATATATGCGGCGGCAAGGGCAAATACTCAAAACAAACGCCGGATGAGCTGCTGAAAATAAGTTATCAAACAGGCCTAAACGGCGATGAATTGGTGCGATGCAGTAAATTGAGCGCCAAGGTTGACAATACCGCCGTGCAGGACGGTTTTCAGCTTTATACGCACAATTTTATTGTGAGCAGCACCGGGCAATGGAGAGTTATTCAGCAAGGGATGAACAGCGACTCGCGCATGGCAAGACGCTATCACTGGCACTCAGAACAGTTAAGCTCGTTTGTTGAAGAACCCCACAGCGCAGTTTGCGGGCCCAATCTTGGATATATTTTAAACATGACGGATAAACTGGCCGCGCCGTCACGGGATGGTATAATGCAGATCGCTAACGAGCATCCGGAAGCTATGATGCAGGAAGTCAAGAAGCTGGTAATGCCATCCCATCATGACGTAAGGGCAGAGGATGTAGACTTGAAAAGGCTGGGCTCGGTTTTATGGTTGGCGCACGAGAAACAGCCGAAAGATTTTGAGGACCTGTTGTTATTGCAAGGACTTGGGCCGCGCACCTTGCAATCTCTCACGCTGGTGAGCGAGGTTATACATGGCACGCCATCGCGGTTTAAGGATCCTGCCCGTTTTTCATTTGCGCATGGGGGTAAGGATGGGCATCCTTTCCCGGTGCCAACCAAGGTTTACGACGAGACCATTGGCGTGTTGCAAACCGCTATTCACAAAGCTAAATTGGGGAATAGCGAGAAAAACGAAGCGATTAAGCGGCTGACACAAATAGCTCAAAGGGCAGAAGACGGCTTTACTCCCAATGCTGACTTTGATAAAGTAATTGAAGAGGAGCGGAAAAACTCATGGAAATATGGCGGTCGCACTGTTTTTGGCAGGGCGAAACCGCCGGTGACACCACAATTAAAATTATTTTAACGAAGCCTTGATATCGCGGACTGCCTGTAAATGCTTTTTAAGTTTTGGCAATGCGCCCTCCGCAACTTTTTGGACATCACCACTTTGATTGGTGGACTCATTTTCGAAAAGCTTTATATCCTTTTCATGATCCATTACCATCATATTCATATACGCTGCATCGAAGGCCGGCCCTTTTTTACTTTGTAATTCGTTTATCATTCCCTGATGTTCTGTGCTTAAAGTACTATTAACCACTACATCTTTATCATCGGCTAATTTTTTCAATTCCTTTCCAATGCTGTCGTGATCTGTGATTATCATATCAGCAAATTCTATAATCTTGGGATTTTTAGAATTATTTTTTGCCAATTGAGCTGCGGTGATTTCGGCTACTCCTCCTTGAATGCCTTTTTCGAGAAAGATTACGCCGCTTTTATCAGCATCCGTTTCGGTGCTTGGAACGTCCTCCCGCGGAGTGTCCTCACATGCAGTAAATAGGGTTAACGAGGCAGCAAGAGATATACAATAAAACAGGTTTTTCATAACGATATAGTTTTACAACACAACAAGTGTAAAACCTGTTGGTTTGTAAAACTATATCAAAAACAAATATTTTAACTGTAAGCTAAACCAAATTACGGCCTGCATTAACAATGCCGTACACAGTCCGAATGATCAGTTTATCGTAAATCGCGTTCAGCTCTGCATCTTTAGAGTGATTTAAGCATTGCAAGGCATAATGCTGCACGATAACTAATGGCAATACAATACGCTCACGGATAGCGATAGAGCGCCTGTCAACCGGCGAATCCTGCATCAGCGCTTTGCTTTCGGTTAACTCAAGCAACAGTTCTTTGGTCAGTTCAAACTCGTCTTTTAGCTGTTTCCAAAAGGAGCCAAACTTTTTATCTTTTTCCAGATAGGCAGTTATCCTAAAGTCGGATTTCGACATAGACATCACGCAGTTATCTATCATCGTACGGAAAAATCCCGACGTATGATATAGTGTTTTAACATCCTCCCAATTGCCCTCCGCTTTCATTTTTTTAAGCGCCGTACCTACACCGTAAAAAGCAGGCACATTTTGTTTAAGCTGGCTCCACGATGTAACGAAGCTTATAGCACGCAAATCTTCCAGTTTAAGCGGTGCATCTGCATTACGCTTGGTTGGGCGACTGCTGATGTTGATACGTGATAATAGTTTTAACGGACTGAATTTCTCCAGATACTCTACAAATAGCGGATCGGTACGCAGGGCCATGAACATTTTATAGCTTTCATCGGCCATTGCAGATATTATCGACTTCTGATCGTCCTTTAAAATATCGCTGTTTTTAGGCTTTAAAGCCGATTGAACACCTGCATTGATCAGCTGTTCTATATTGAACCTGGCCGTTTCAACCGAGCCATATTGCGAGCTAACGGTTTGGCCCTGTATAGTCAATTGGATATGCTCATTAGCTATCTCGCCACCCATTGACGCGTAAAAACGATGGGTTTTACCGCCGCCACGTGCAGGCGGGCCACCTCTGCCATCAAAAAAGCCCAGTTCAATTTTATACTTGCGGGCCATGGCCGTAAGTTCAACCTTGGCTTTGTAGATAGACCAGTTGGCCATAATGTAGCCACCATCCTTGGTACTGTCAGAAAAACCAAGCATAATGGTTTGGCAGTTACCACGGCGTTTTAAGTGCTCGCGATAGAACGGATGGGTATATAGGCGCTCCATTACTTCGGCAGCAACTTTAAGATCGTTCACTGTTTCAAACAAAGGCATAAAATCAACGGTAAGCTCTTCGGCTTTCCATCCACTCCATAAAAACAGGTCTATCAACTGCAAAATATCCGATGCCTGCTGGCAGTTGCTGATAATAAAACGCTGACAGGCCTTTTGCCCATTGGCGTATTGGATCTTCTTCATCAGCCTGATGGTATTCAGGGTATCTTTTACCATATCGTCCGCATTATCCGGGCAAACGAAATAACGTTCGTTAAAGGTTAAAGCGGCCAGCTTTTGCTGCTCGTCCATCTCCGCATAACCTTGTGGCAAGCCCGTGTCTATGTTATCGGTAACATAACTAAGAACATCGCGCAGTATGCGGCTATCCTGCCTTATATCCAGCGTAGCGAAGAAACAGCCAAACAGGCGGATCTTACGTATCAGGTCGTCAACAATATCAACAAACAGACTGTAATGGCTCTCTACTAAAGTTTTGCGGATAGAGCCTAACAGCTTCAGCATTTCGCCTTGCAGATCGCGGGCATCTTCTTTGGGCTTGTTAAAAGCATTTTCGTAAAGCAGCGTATCCAGTGTAGCAATGGTTTTTTCAATACCCCTGAAGGTGATACGGCGTTTCAATAGCCTGAAATCGCGGTAATAACAACGGAATATAATTTGCCTTAACAGGTTGGCTACGTCGCGCGTGGTATCAGTAGTTACATTAGGGTTCCCGTCGCGGTCGCCGCCCGGCCAAAAGCCCAGTTCAAGTAGCTGGCTTCTGCGTATCTCATCAATATCAAACTCTTCCTCTAATTTTGATTGTATGTCGGCTATCGCATGATAGAAGGTATTCTCTAAAAACCAAACCAGGCTAACGGCCTCGTCAACCGGCGTGGGCGATGTTTTATTAAAGAAGGGGGTTTTACCCAACTGCTGTAATAAAACATCAATATTTTTAATATCGTTGGTTTTTAGGGCCTCAATCAGGTCGTTCATTATACCCAGAACCGAGCCCGGATAAAACTGCGTAGGGTGGGCCGTAAGCACCATCCTTAACGAAAAATTCTTTAGCTTGTCACTAATGTTGTCGCGCTGTTTGTCGCTGCCTGCAGCTTGTTGCAGTAAGCCCTGTAAGGTGCCTGTATCGTCCGTACGGCCCAGTTTGCTGAATGATGAATCTTCTATCGCATCAAAAAGCACTACCTGCCGCTCAATATATTGAATGAACCTAAATAAGCGGTTTAGCTGCTCCACATGGTCAATATCCGGAACATATTTTTTAAAGAATGACTCGATTATATGTGTTGGCGAGTCCTCTTTTGCAGCACCCTTTTCGCAATGCGAACTAAAAAAGGGCA
>CBFGNU010000183.1:0-8354 GCA_965650195.1 uncultured Mucilaginibacter sp.
ACCATCATTATTAGGCGTAAAGGCATTAGGAACGATAATTGAAGCCGGCAGCGCGTTAATAGTTAGTGTGCCGTTGATATAATTTATGGCATAATTTGAGGCAACAAACGTTCCACCTGTTGCTGACGAGGGCATAACAGCGTCACTATAAACGCCCACGGGATCTGTAACGCCCGAACCACTACTATAAGAGATGGTAACACTTCCGATGGTTTCCTGATTCTGTAGCCCGGTGGCAGTAAATGCAGTAAACCCACTTCCGCCTGCTATTGCTGAACCATAAACTTTGCTGACATTGTTTGCTTTAACAGCTAATGGCGCCGGGGTTACCGTGCTGTTTGGCATAGCGACATTCACGCTGCCACCCCCGCTACTTAATTGAATATCGCCAATATAATCGCCGACGCTACTGGTGGCCTTTAACCTTATATAAACGGGTGCTAATGTAACCGTACCCGACGTTGCGTTTATGGAAGCGGTGTTTCCAAACGCAGTATTATCTATACTCACTTCAAAGCCAGGGGGTGGAGTAACAAGGATTGGTGCGGACATATTTGTGCCCGACACATTAAAGCCGGTTGCTGAAGAAGCTGTACCGTATGAGGTAGTTAAGGGCGATGGGTTGCCTGATGATGTTATGGTACCCGCTGGATTAACAGTTATAGTATAGGTAACAGGAGCGCTGGTGCAACTACCAGCGCCACTTGAAATAAAGTTTCCAAAACCATTAGGGCCATTACCCACCTGAACCGAAGAGCCGGTTGTTAAACCGGGATTAAAAATGTATACCTGATTGTTATGAAAATCTACAAAGTATACTTCCGATCCATCAGGCGTTACCGAAACCCCTTCTACCCTGTTGTTAGGTGTAGAATAGAGATCATTGCCAGGTAGGGTTATAAAATGTAAAAAGCCATCCGTAGAAAAAAAAACTCTTGACCCATCGGGGCTTGCAACCAGGGCTTTAGGGGCGTTAGGTGTTTGTACCTCAACACTTGTATAATTTGCCGTATTGATAACAGAAACGGAATGCCCACCGGTATTAGCTACGTAAACGTTCTTGCCGTCAACGCCAACGGTGATTAAGGTTGGCAGAAAGCCTACCTGAATTGTAGCGACAACACTGTTTGTTATTGCATCAATAACCGACACAGTGTTGGAGTTAGTGTTAGTAACGTAAACTTTAGCACCGTCGGGGCTGGTGGTAATTCCACTTGGCTTTAGGTCAACAGGGATTGTAGTTACGATGGTATTATTTGCGGCATTTATAACAGTGACGGTATTATCTACCGCACTAGTTACATATACGCGGCTGCCATCCGGATTAACAACAACTCCATAAGGCAATTTACCAACCGGTATAGTGTTTATAACAGTTTGGGTAGCGGTGCTGATAACGGCTATCTTGTTTTCGCCGCTGAGGGTTATATATACCAAACTTCCGTCCTTACTTGCAGATACACCGTAAGGCGCTTTCCCTACCGGTATGGTTTTTAGAACTTGTCTGGTTTTTGTGTCTATTACAGAAACATCGTTTGAAGAAACGTTGGTAATGTAAGCATAAGCGGCAGGGTTAACCGGCGTAACGGTAATGGTTGCGGTAACAGGCAATGTGCCGGTATTAACCGCCGTAAATGATTCAATATTTCCGTTGCCACTTGGTGCTAAACCTATTTCGGGGTGGTCATTTGTCCAGATATATCCGCAATTATTTACCGGGAAAATTATGGTTGTTGTAGACGCACCACTGGCTACAGTTTGGTTTTGCGCCTTGCCGGTGTCAAAAAACAATAAAAAAGATATTATAAAACTTAGCTTAAGTATATATTTCTTCATTCCTGCATCGGGCATTCCTTTTTTCGCATTAACTCACTGGTTAATAACGTTATTTGCTGCGCGTGTATCAAATATATTTATTCTCATTTGTAACACGAAAATAAAACGCTGATGGGTTGTGCAGCAAGTGCATCGTACTGAAAGTATTGTCGCAAACACCATAAAAAACAAAACTCATTTGTCGGTAAGGGCCGTTATTTTAGCAAATCATGCGTATACAACAGCATACAAAACAAAAAACCCAGCCATTTCTGACCGAGTTTTCTTTCATTAAGTGCGGAAGACAATCTTTTATATCCTCTCCTATTGGTCGAGTTGGTTATTTAACCGGCACTATATCAATAATAACAGTACGGTTATAAAAACGTTGTTCGGGCAAATCATTGTCAAATGGCTGGTGACTTGCATCTTCGCCGAAACCTAAAGTTTCAAATTTGACGTTATTTTTTCCTGCGCTAAGCAGTGCGCGTTCCAATATGGTTTGTACATCCTTAGCCCGTTCCTGCGATAACTTCAGATTATATTCATCCTGACCTATTGCATCAGTATGGCCGTGTATTATTACTGTAGCGCCATCAGTTATAGCGCCTGCTACGGTTTTGCTCAGAAATTGATCGTAAGCGGCAGTGGAGTTTGATTTATCAAAATCATACAGTATACTGTAACGCAAGCCCTTTTCAGGTGCTTCGTCCTGGCGCACCAAGCGTACGCTGCTCTCTTTTGTTAAAGTAGTGCCGGTCTTTGTTTGTCCGGTCATTACAACTCTGTAATTCCCCTCCGGATTGCTGCCCAATATAGCTGCACCTGGGATACTTGTCTGATTTTGGGTGTAAGGGCCATAATGCTGACTTACCCCTCTGCTATCTGTAATATCCACCACCCACGAGTTAAATACATTTTGTGCATTACCTACATTGATCACTACATGGCTATCAAGCGGATCAACCTGTACGGCTGCAATTTGAATTGGTTTCATCATTCCGCCACCAACTTCCATTAGTAGCTCCGGCGAGTTACTGGTAATATCGACCCTACGATCACCTGCCCTCAACAGATCAAGTTCTTTGGTACCGCCCGGCTGCTCTGATGGTATAACCGGTTTTGTACGGCCGACTGTTGTAATACGTGAGCTTTCTATCCCAAAATCGGTAAGCAAATATTGCTTAACAGATTCAGCAAGGGCTTTGCCATCCGCCGGACCTGTAAGTGATGCTCCGGTTAATGTTATAGTTGTACCTGGATTAGCGCGTAAACGATCACCAAGTATATTCAGAATATTATAATAAACGTTTAATTGCCTTGATGAACGGCCGGCAGTATTTGCAGGTGCCGCGTTTTGCAGTTGATCTTCTTTAAAAGCCGTGGCTTGCGCCGGGCTCAACATCGCATACCGACTTGGTATCGCTGCCGAACCTTCGTTAAAAAACACAGAATTGCGCAAAGGCAATGTCTCGCTTACATTACGTTTTAACGGAACTGTTTTAGGAGCCCGCACATTAAATGCAACATCAAGCACCGGAGGCGCTACAGCGGCAACCGTTATCACTTCTCTAACAGGAGCTTTTTTACCTTTTCCAAATTTCAAAGCAATACCGGCCCTAACTGTTGTTACAGACCAACTCTCTATGCCGCGTGGCTCATGACCGAAATACGGAAGGAATGAAACAAATGGCGAAAGATTAAATTTGGTTGTGCTGTTAGCCGATGATAGCGGAATTTCATAACCCAAACCTACCTGGCCCGAAACCAAGGTTTTTTTCATCTCGCTCAACTCACCACTTGCATTAGGTTGTTTAAGCTGTGTATATTCAAAACTATTGGTAATATTAAATGAAACCCGCGGACCGGCAAAGAAATATAAACCGGTTTTAGGTACTGCCAGGCGTAAACTTGGCTCAATTGCAATGTAGCCGGTGTTCACAGTAAGATTAGCAGGGCAGTCGCAGGGTGCAACTACCTGGTCAAATTTTGCGCCGCGGCCATCATAGGCTACGTTCAACATAAGCCCCCAATTACCTGCCGGGCGAAACTCCGTTAAAACTGATGCGTAAGGGCCAACTCCAAAACCTTTATGAAAAGCCGTTGGCACTATTAACGAATTATTTAGCCGCTGGGTAGTGCCATCGTACCAATTAAAATTTGCTGCACCCGATACACCGAACCACCATGTGGGTTGTGTAACCTGGGCCTTAACGCCCGTGCTCATTAAGAATAACATCATCGCCAATAGGATGATCTTATTTGTTGTTTTATATGCTTGTAACATGTTGTGTATGTTTTAAATTGTTTGAATGATTTTCAATGTGGTAAGCCCCGTTTTGCTGAAGGGCTTACCTGATTGAATTAAGGAAGGACTACAATGTTGTTATTTAAGGTAACTGCCGTTTGTGCCAGCAATCTGCCTGTAACTTTGGCACCTGCTTGTAATGATATAAGCGTTTTACTTAAAAGTATGCCGCTAAAATCAACGTTGGTACCCAAGGTAGCCTGCCCGGCTACAACCCAAACAATATTTTTGGCCTGCGCGCCACCCAAAAGGGTAATTTTAGCGCTGTTGTTTATCGTCAGATCCTGCGCTATTTGAATAACCCATGTATCATTAGCGCTACCGCTAAGTGTAACACCTGCATTTGTTATTAATACACCCGTGTTATACTTATATAACCCCGGAGGCAAAATCCGCCCGCTAAGGTCACCTGCATACAGGTCAACTATTGGTGCCGGTGTTACCAGGTTATTAGCAGTTGTAAAGGCGGTTTCCATATTGCTTACCGCGGTAGTTAAGTTAGCAGGAGTTGGCGCCGCGTAATCAGCAGCATAAACTTTACCGGTTACTATAGGGGTTTTTGAAAACGTACCCGAAGCATCCATTATCAAACCAAAGCCGGTTATTGATGTGGCCGCTGCCGGACTAACACCCAGATCGCCCTGTATTGATGTTACGCCCGTGGTTGTAATGCCGGTTTTAGTTAGCATATTGTAATTACCTGCCAAACCAAGATTTACCTGGCCCGGGCCAATTGCAGGCGCGGCAAAATTAGCAACTAATGTTCTGTTGGCTGTTATTGCAAACGTGTAGCTCGCGCTGGTTGAAACGGTGTTACCATTCTCTGTCCAGTTTAAAAATGCGTAGCCAATGTTTGGTGATGCCACAGCTGTTACAGATGTACCGGATGAGTACGCTCCGGAACCTGATGTTGAACCACCAATTGCCGGGCTTGATGATAATACCAATGCCAGTTGTGAGGCCGGTATCACTGTGTAATTAGCAACCAGGGTGCGGTTGCCGGTTATCGTAAATTGATAACTTGAACTAGTTGAAACAATAGTAGCACCATCGGTCCAGTTTTTAAATGTGTAGCCGGGGTTAGGTGTAGCTGTAACGGTTGCAGTTGAACCGGATGCATAAGCGCCCGAGCCGGTCGTTGTGCCGCCTGCTGCAGGTGCTGAAGATAACACTACAGCGAAATTACCTGCAGGTATAGCTGCAAAATTGGCTACCAGCGTGCTGTTTCCGGCTATGGTAAACGGATAACTTGAACTGGTAGATACGGCGGTGCCGTTAACCGTCCAGTTAACAAAAGTGAACCCTGTATTCGGTGTAGCGGTAACAGTTGCTACCGAGCCTTGCGCGAAACTACCCCCGCCGGTAACTACGCCACCTAAAACAGGAGCAGCAGTTATGGTCACTAACGGAATTGTTGTAAATGTCCAAACATAATCGTCAACCATTGCCGTGTGGAACACATCGGTAGCTTTTTTGGTAACGGTGCCGGTATAAACTAAAAACGGCAATAAAGCCACATCAGGCTTAAAAGTAAAAACCTTATTATCAGCTGTTGTTGATACTTTACCCGTAATTACGTTGGCACCTTGTTTAATCGTAAAAGACCCACCTTTAATACTCAATGAGTCCATTGCGGTATTAAATGTTACCGAAATTATTTTATTAAGGGCTACGTCAACAGCTTTGTTGGCAGGGTCTGTAGCTACTACAACCGGACAGAGGCCCTCCGTTGGTTTATAGGTATCTTTTTTACAGGCACTCACCACAGCGAGAGCTATAAATGCGATGGCATACAAAATACGACCCAAACCACGGCCCTTAAGCCTGGTTCCGCTCATATTCAAAGTAGAGATTTTTTTCATGATCAAATTGATTAAGTATATTTTGTTGTGCTACGTGCTGCTTTTTTTTAAGCACATTTTAGCACAATACAAACGTAGCCCCGGTTATGGGCTTAAACTTTATATAATAAAATCAGTAAGTTCTATAATTCACACATTACTGCGTGTAAACCGGTGTTACGCTCTGTGTGTTTGTATTGGGAAGGAGTTATCCCGGTCACTTTTTTAAATTGGGTAGATAAGTGCGCTACACTGCTGTAATGCATTTTCCATGATATCTGTGTAAGGTTAAGGTCATTGGAACAAATAAGTTGTTTAACCTTTTCAATTCTTCGCTGAATAATAAATTGCTCTATGGTTATGCCCTGGTTCTCCGAAAACATGTTGGCCATATAGGTATAGTCCAGGTTCAGTTTCTTGCTTAAATAGTAAGAGAAATTGACCTTAAAGGCGCTATCAGAATAATTGATCATTTCGGTTATAACGTTAATGATCTTGTCTATCAAAAGGCTTTTGGGGTTTTCAACCAGTTCCAGGTCTGCTTTGAGTAAAGCCAGTTTAAAATTTTGAATTTGTAGTACCGAGATGGGCTCCAATATTTCTACCTGGCCCGATCTTACCACCATAAGGTTAATACCAAGTTTTTCTAATTCATACTTCACTACCATATGGCAGCTAAGGCACGACATGTTTTTAATCAGGAGATTCATTGTGCATCTATAGTCAAATGCAGTGCCCCCTTTATATCATTTTAATCATTACCGGTTAAAACCGCTCTCCAGGTATAGTATTAACAATACTTTACGTATGTTATTGCACCAAAGTGCGGCTATTTAAATAGTAAATAAATAAAAATACAGCAATAGCGATTTGTCCATTTGTTAGTTGCTACAGGGCGAAACTGAGTGATTATAGCGAATAGTTGTAGCTTATTAACTTATCGTTAATGTTTAGTGGCTGTAAAAACTCTTACAAGCGCAGCCATATAAAACAAAAAAACCAGCCGTCTCTGCACCGGTTTTCTTTCATTAAGTGCAGAAGAAGGGACTCGAACCCCACGCCGTGAAGCCTTGTGTTAACACCAAACAACAAAGTCCATTGCTTTACTGTTGGTCATAAGACACAACAACGGCCAGCGCACGAAACACCACAACGGCTTAAAACTCCAAAAATATTTGCAAAACTATCGCGCTAACTAATACTTAGGTATTGATACCTAAATTGTACGATAAAGACATACTCAGCTAACTTACATAGAATCGATTTCTTCCCTATTCTTTTTTATAACCTCTATAAGGGTACTTTCAATGGTACCTCGACTTTTCGGCAAAACTTCACTAAGCCACTTAATACCTTCCTCTTGTGGCAAGCCACCATAAGGCTCAGCACCTTTCGCTAAGATTCGACCTTGAACAAATTCTACAATGTCATCAAAACCAACGAAATCTCCTAACGACATTACGATACACAACAATCCGGTTCGAATTATTATGTTTGTTAATTCCGGTCTGAAAAAACATATCGAGGATATAGAAACTAATTCTAGTTCTGCTGCTGCGAAGGTGTTGGTTTGTATCTTTTTAGAAAAATCAAAGTACCGTTCCAAAATTTCATCGTCGGTAAGCGCTATATCTTGATTGTTGAGTCTCCGATAAACGTTTTGCAACGAGTTAAATCGTATGTCTGAATGAATACTCTCAAACCGAAGTTTATTTTTCGAAGTCAAATCGATATCAACTGGTTTGATAATATAATCTATAATCCTTTTCAGCATCATCAAATATAAAAGTAATTCGGACTACGCCAGTTCTATAAACGTACTCAAAACAAAAAACCCAGCCATTTCTGACTGGGTTTTCTTTCATTAAGTGCGGAAGAAGGGACTCGAACCCCCACGCCGTGAAGCGCCAGATCCTAAGTCTGGTGCGGCTACCAATTACGCCACTTCCGCATTAGGATTTTTAATGAGTGGCAAAGATAGCGTTATTTAACAGATTAAGAAAAGTAATTTAACTTTTTTGGCTAAGCCCTGTGTACATGGCAATTAGCATGCACCCGGTTGTTTCGTCTCACAAATACGGGCTTTCGTCTACTTTAATAGGTTGCATTTGCTCTTTTATATACTTTTAAGTCGAACTTAAATGAATATGAGAATACGTTTTATTGCGATGGCGGCATTTGTAATACTGGGATTGAGCGCCGGCGCTACCAATCCGCCTAAAAGCAAACTGTATATAGCCAACTACGAGAACGTGCTGGGCACGTCATTAGAAATAAAATTAAAAGCCCAAACCGATGCCGGAGCCCAAAAGGCCGAGGCAGCGGCTTTAGCCGAAATAGACCGGCTTAATAAAATTTTAAGCGGATACGATGCCAACAGCGAGTTTAGC
>CBFGNU010000184.1:0-8303 GCA_965650195.1 uncultured Mucilaginibacter sp.
TAACCTGCTTTTCGGCAATAGAAAACTCAGCAGCTAATTTTTTATAATGATCGGTCATAATTCAATAGAAATCGGAAGCGAAAATCGGTTTATAAAAATCAAAAGCAAAGGGATGTGGGAAACTAGTTGTCCCCATAGCTATCGGGTAGAGAATAGTCGGGAAAGGGGGGGCTCTGAGCCGGGGTGAGCCACCCTGAGCCCTGTGAGCCCCGTGAGCCACCCGCATATTTTGTCAGTAAATATTTATCTTAGAAGCTCAATTTATCAACTATGCGCTACTTCTTAATGATGTTGGTACTAACTATCGGCCTTTTTCAAACGGATAAGTTAGGCTTAAAAGCTGATTTGATCAAGGATAAGAAAAGATTGGCGGAGGAGCATGGTGTCCACATTGATGTAAAAGACCTTAGCCAGTTCGAAAAATACGCCTCTATGAATCTATCCGGTTTTACGGTAAATAAAAAGATGGTTAACAATAGTAACATTGTAAAATGGACCTCTAAAAGCAACCCAAAAGTAGTTGTATTTAAGGTAGAAACTGTATTAGCGGGCGATACGACGTTTACGGCAAAATCAGTTGATCCGGTAACGAAAATGCGGTCGAATCAATATGACGTTATAAAGTTGAAGCCTCAAAATTTTACTTACTATACATACATAATTGTAACGGAGAAAGGGACGCAATTAGTTTACCTTAGGGAGAAAAATGAGGGGTTAATCAAGTATCGGGTCGGAACAAAGGCATATGAAGCACTTAAAGAAGTCATCACTTTAGGCCAAAATTATCCGGATCTGGACAATCTCGTGAAAACGGTTTTGGCTTTAAAATAACATCGCCTTAATATTTCCCCTGTCTAACTTTTATCTCCACAAAAACCGACCGTTCCAGGTGTTCCAAACTGTTCCAAAATTTGAACGAAAAAGGGAAATTTATACTGTTTTCAATTAGTTGATAATCAGTGTTATATAGGTAATTTACAGTTAGTTTTGCTGACTTATAAGTAGTTTCACTATGACGGTGTTAATTGTTTGATTTTCAGTAACTTTGTTTTTAAAAGTGTTCCACCCTTTTCAACCCTTTATATTTTTTGGAACAGCAGCGCGGGTAAAAAAGAATGATCACTTCTTCTGCTTTTTCTCCAGGTTCTTCTCTATCCTAAACTTTACTATCCGTGTTATCAGGTCAAGCGGCAACGGCTTATCTAATGCGAATTGCAGCGTGCCTTTACCTGCTTCGTATTGCGCTGTTTCTTCTTTAAAGGCTTCAATACCCATTGGGGCCGGGTAAAACCCTATGTGGCTTTTATAGCCGCCAAAATGTACCAAATTGCCATTCAAAACAAAGGTGGGAATACCGTATTTAATGGCCTCTTCGGCAGCGGGAGCAGCTGCATGAATAGTGTTACGGATTTGTTGAAGTAATACCTGCACATCATCAGGAAAAGAGGTGATGTACTCATCAATGTTGTTATAATTCTTCATCGTTGTTTATTTGATGATTCGAATTTACATTGATTTATCGCTTTTGGTGATGGCCAAAAACGACAAGATCAGGGGGTATTTAGCCTCCTGATCTTGCAATGCGTCTTGTATTTTATCTTAGTTCTCTATTGGCGAGAAAACTTCTAAAAGAATATCCCACTTATGTGATTTATCAATTTCCCATATGCGCACGTAGTGATAATGATTAACTACGTTGCCTTTTTTAATAGTGGCTTTTCCGAAGCTGTAGGCCAGGTCCCCGCTTGCAGCGCGTCCGGCACCGGCAGTTTCTGCGGAGATATTGATAGCGTTGTTGTTTATAAATTTCAATACTTTATCTGTGCCTGTCATTGGTTCAAAACCAGGGAAATAATACCTGCCTTCAGGACTTAAAAATTCTTTATAAGCAGCCATTTCAGATTTTGGCAAAGAAAGATTGAACGTTTTATCTGTATTTACAATAATGGTTTTGCCGTTAAAAGGGTCTTTATTTTCCTTAACCGGTTTGGCATCACTTTCTTTAAAATCAGTTAATTGTTTTTCTACCGGCTCGGGGTGTTGTATGCCCAGGTATATCAATAACTTTAATTTGTTATTGGCATCTGCCTTCCATACAGAAACGTAATCGCCATAAACCTTATCATCTTCCGATTTGCCGTTTTGGTAGGTATAAGGCCCTGCTGTAAACGCCAGGTCGCCATTTGCAGATATGCGAGCAAATTTAGGTTCTTGTTTCAAAGTGCCCGGTTGCTTATCCATGTTGGCATAGAAATCGGTTATTTTTACCGCATTAGGCTTAAAAACAAAGCCTTCTCCATCGGCAACAGCTAAAAAACCTTGTTTTATCCCCTTGGTGGTAACTACTTTACTAAAATTGGTTTCCGCTTCTATTACTTTGCTAACCTTTGCAGATTGTGCCGAAGCAAGCGCCGAGTAGCTTAAAATTAAGGTGGCCAGGAATATTTTTTTCATTTTTTTTGGTTTGATGATATTATTGAGGTTGAACACGAATGTTTGTGTTTTGTTATATCGTTTTGTTGATAACGTAATTTTTTCAATTAAATTTTAGTCCAGTTAGTCCCTTCTTTACTATCCTTTAGCTGGAACCCAATTTTTTGCAAGCCATCCCTTATTTTATCAGATGTAGCGTAATCTTTATTTGATTTAGCTTCGTTTCTTAATGAAACTACCAGGTCAAGCACTTTGGGCAGGTCATCATTGGCGGCCTGTTCATTTTTAAGGCCTAAAACCTCAAACACAAAAGTGTTCATCATGTTTTTAAGCAGCTGTAAATTATTTGCGTCGATATTTAACTTCCCGTCATTAACAGAATTGATAATACGCGCTCCCTCAAATAGTTCTGCTATTAAAACCGGGCTGTTAAAGTCATCATTCATCGCCTGGTAGCACCGTGCGGTCAATGGCGCAATTTCAACATCAGATGCAGGCGAAGCTTTAAGGTTATCCAGCAATGACAAGGCGTTCATCAAACGTTTAAAGCCCTTTTCAGATGCTTCCATTGCATCGTTGCCAAAATCAAGGGTGCTGCGGTAGTGTGCCTGCAGCATAAAAAAGCGCACCGTCATTGGGCTATAGCCTTTGCTTAGAATAGAATTATCTCCTGAAAAAAGCTCGTGCGGCAAAAAGCTGTTGCCTAATGATTTTGACATTTTTTGCCCGTTAACCGTAAGCATATTGGTATGTACCCAATACCTGGCCGGGTTTTTACCGCAGCAAGCTACGTTTTGTGCTATTTCATTAGTATGATGAGTAGGGGCAAGGTCAATACCGCCGCCATGTATGTCAAACTGATGGCCCAGGTATTTAGCACTCATGGCAGAGCACTCCAAATGCCAGCCCGGAAAGCCGTTACCCCAGGGCGATGGCCACTGCATTAAATGCTCAGGCTTGGCCTTTATCCATAAGGCAAAATCAAGCTTGCCATGTTTTTCATCCTGTCCGCCCAAATCGCGGGTATTGGTAAGCAGGTCTTCCAGCTTGCGGCCATTCAATATGCCGTAATCCTGACTTTGATTGTATTTTTCGACATCAAAATAGATAGAGCCATTCACTTCGTAAGCATAGCCCTTGGCCATAATGCTTTTAACCAGCTCTATCTGCTCAATTATATGCCCTGTGGCGGTTGGTTCAATACTTGGCGGCAGGGTGTTGAGTATTTGCATTACCTCGTGAAAGCCCACACTGTATTTTTGCACTATTTCCATAGGCTCTAACTGAGCAAGTTTAGCTTTTTTAGATATTTTGTCCTCTCCCTCGTCGCCGGCATCGCCCTCTAAATGGCCCGCGTCGGTAATATTACGTACATATCTCACTTTATAGCCTAAATGACTAAGATATCTGAATATCAGATCAAAAGAAACATAAGTGCGACAATTGCCCATGTGAGCATCGCTGTAAACAGTTGGACCGCACACGTACATGCCAACGTGTGGCGCTGCAAGTGGTATAAATTGTTCTTTTTTGCGTGTTAGGGTATTGTAAACAAACAAATTTTGCTCCATGAGACAAACTTACAATTTTTTGGTTTAGTTGAACGGTTGGATTGGGTTGATTAGGTTGAGTTGATCTAATTTTACAATTAGTAGTAGGTTTTTAATAAACGGTAACCATTACTTCAAAACCAGATCAGCATATATCGGGTAATGGTCTGATAATTTTTGTTTTACGATGTTATAACTTAGCGCCTCAAAACGGTTGCTTGCCATTATGTAATCAATTTGATAGTTGGGGAAATCGCCGTTATACGTGCGACCCAGCCCAAAACCCTTTTCGCGAAAGGTGTTTTTTATACCCTTTGCCATTTGGTTCACCGCGAATGATGATGGTGTATCATTAAAATCGCCTGAAATAATGTAGGGATATGGGCATTGCGCCGCGTGTTCCTTTATGATAATTACCTGTTCAGCACGTTTTAAAAAGGCCCGCTTAAGTTTGCCGGCTAAACGCCTGGTAGATGACAGATCTGCTTTGCCGCGTTTTGTAACCGTATCTAAATATTGATAATCCTGAGTTGCAAATTGTACCGATTGCAGGTGAACACTATAAAAACGAATGATCTGTTGTCCCTTTTTTATGTCAGCATAAATGCATTGAACACCGCTCCCGGGGGCGGCTATTGCAACCCTGCCTTTTGATACGATAGGATAGCGTGAAAAAATTGCCATCCCAATTATCTCATGTTCATTCTCCTGATTACCCTCGGTATGCAGGTAAGTGGTTTTAAGTATTTTGTTAAGGGAGTCTTTTATTGCATAGGGGCCGCTTTTACGCGACAAATACTCTTGTATGCCAATAACATCAGGGTTAACTTCGGCTATTATCTTTAACATACCATGCCGGGTAACATGATCCTCGCTAACGCCGTTCAATTTAAAATTATGTACGTTGTAAGTCATAACGCGCATATTACCCGCCTTTCGTTCGGAATTATCATCACTCCAAAAAGAAAAGCCAATGTTGTTTAATAACACGTTATAACCAATCAATATAACGATGACGGATATCAGCGCCCATTTACTGCGTTTAATAAGCCAAAAAACTGCAAAAAGTACATTTGTTAGCAAAAGCGGGGGATAGGCCAGCCCAAAGAAAGCTACAACCCAAAATTTGCGCGGGTCAATTACCGGAGCCAGGTATGAAATAAGCAAGGCAAGGGCAATTGCACAATTGATAAAGATCAGCAGCTTTGTAAAAAAAGAAAGTTTTTGGTTAGATCTCTTCTTCATGTTTGCTGGCGCGGAAAAGAATTTCTTTTTCCTGCTTGGTTAAGCTGTCGTATCCCGTTGTCGAAATTTTGTCCAATATAGCATCAACATCTTCCTGGCGCGGTTTTGCCGACGATCTTTTATCGTGGTTGGTTGAAACTACTTTGAGTTTTGATTTGCGTTTGAATATTCCGGTTATGTTTTCTATCCAATCGTTGCCGCGCTGTAGTTGTTTTACATAAATAAAGCCAATGAGTGCACCGCCTAAATGGGCAATTTCGCCGCCCGCATTGGGGCCGGTGGTGCCCAAAAAATCTACCACCACATAAAACAAAGCGATCCATTTTATTCTGATAGGACCTATGAGTATTAAATTAACTTCGTAATGGGGTACAAGAGTTGCTGCACCAATCACAACCGCCATAACACTTGCAGAGGCTCCAACCACGTAGCTAACCTGTTTTACATAGGAAAATAGAGGCAGCAAATTAAAGGCTATCACAAATAGAATAGCGCCAGAAAGCCCTCCCAAAAGGTAAAGACCTATAGTACGTTTTTTTCCTAAAAACTCCTCAAATATTTGTCCGAACCAGTACAGCCCCAGCATATTGAATAGGATATGCCGCACACCAGCGTGCATAAACATATAGGTGAAAGGTGTCCAAAAATGTTTTAATAACTCCTTAAGATTTGAAGGCAACGCAAGATAAGTATCGCTGAATGTAAGAATGTTTTGTGTTTGGGATATATGACCCTCGAATACTGCGGGCACATTAAGCACCAAAAACACAATAATATTTATCCATATCAACAGATAAAGCTTACTGCGTAAGCCGTTTATTTTATATTGTATGTTATCCCAAAAAGTCATAGATCAATTAACATCAATAACCATACTTGCCGGGGCCCTGTAAGCGCCAGGCCTTTATTAATATAAAACCTATTAAAGCACCACCTAAGTGGGCAAAGTGTGCAACGTTATCGCCATTAAATTGCCCCAAACCAAGCATCAGTTCTAAAACAACGTAAAACGGCATAATATATTTGGCTTTAACCGGAACAGGTATAAACATGATCATCATTTCGGCATTAGGATACAACATCCCGAAAGCAATAAGCAAACCAAATATCGCTCCGGATGCACCCACCATGGATGATCCATATATCCCTTGCAGTTTTTGTATAACTTCTGACGAAGCTGAAAAATCATCGGCTACAGTAAAGCCACCGGTTAGCTGATAAACCTCTATACCCTGCACCAGCAGTTGTAAGGCAATGCCGCCTAAGCCGCATATAAAATAAAACATGACAAATCTCTTCGAGCCCATATTGTACTCCAAAATGCTTCCAAATGAATAAAGAGCAAACATGTTGAATATAATGTGTGCCCAGCCACCATGAAAGAACATGTAGGTTATTGGCTGCCAGGGTTTAAATAAAGGGGAATCAAAATAATGGGCCGACGCCAGATTATAAATATTATTAACCAATGCCGGATTAAACAACAGAAACGGCAGAAAGCAGATGACATTAATAATAAGCAGGTTTTTTACAACCGGTGATATATTAGCTAAAGGAGATTGCATCATAAATATAAAATTCGGTTATTTTTCAAACCGTTCTAACAATTCAGTTAAGGTAAATGTACTAATAACAGGCTTACTGTTAAGGGCTATGTTGGGCAGCTGGCAGGCAAAAAGCTGATCAGTCAATAAATTCATTTCTTCTAATGATAGCTTTGTACCGGCTTTTATAGCCGCATTACGCGCCAGCGACCGTGCCAGGTTATCCCGTTTATCCAACTTTAAAATACTCAGGTTGTTTTTAAAACCTTCTAATAAATGCTCCAGTAACTGGTGCCCATCGGCATTGTTCAGATCAGCAGGAACGCCTTCAACCACTACGGTATTTTTACCAAATTCGCGTATGTCAAAACCCAGTCCGCGTATGTCCGGCAAAAGCTCTTTTAATAACTCAAAATCCGCGCCGTTTAGTGTAAGCGATTGCGGAAATAAGCTTTGCTGACTAACACCCGAATGGTTTTGCAGTTGCTGCAAAAAGCGCTCATATAATATCCGCTCGTGCGCGGCCTGCTGGTCTATCAGCATAAAGCCCGATTTAATGGGCGAAATGATAAACCGGTTATGGATCTGAAAAAACTGACGCTCGCTGGTTTTGCTTACTTCCTGCTCATCAACCGCGACGGTTTTTTCTACATGCATCTCATGCTGCGTGCTTGTATCGCGCTTGCTTATTTCATATAAGGTATCCCAATTTTGGGGGATAGCAGCACTGCGATAGCCGCTATCGCGCTGATGGGAAGAAGATGTTAATGGCCTTTCCGTATTCCGTTCAGCAAAGGGATTGAAAGTAGGATCGAACTTAATTGAGGGTGCAATGATCTCTTCAAACGGCTTGGGCGTTATCAAGTGCTCAATGCTGTTCTCCTGGTCAAAATCTAAACTTGGTGTAATGTTATAACGCCCCAACGAACGCTTTACCGCAGAGCGGATAATGGCATAAATAGCTTTCTCGTCCTGGTATTTTATTTCTGTTTTGGTAGGATGTACGTTGATGTCAATTTTTGATGGATCGATATCAATAAACAACACATACAGCGGGAAGGACTCATCAGGCAATAACTCCTCAAAAGCAGTTAAAACAGCATGATTAAGGTAAGCATCCTTTATAAAACGGTTGTTCACAAAAAAGAACTGCTCGCCACGGGTTTTACGGGCAAACTCGGGCTTGCCAACAAAGCCGTTTAGTTTAATGATGGTGGTATCTTCTTCAACCGGTACCAAACGCTGGTTGTAATTGTTGCCCAACAAGTGTACAATGCGCTGCTTTAAAGTAACGGCGGGTAGGTGGTAAACTTCCTGCCCGTCATGATGCAGGGTAAAAAACACTTCCGGATGGGCTAAGGCGATACGCTGAAACTCGTCAATGATATGCCGCATCTCTACCGGGTTGCTTTTTAAAAAGTTGCGGCGGGCGGGGATATTATAAAAAAGGTTTTTAACCGATATGGAAGTTCCGGGAGTAGCAGAGCAGGCTTCCTGTTTTAATACTTCCGATCCTTCAATAAACAGCTGC
>CBFGNU010000185.1:0-8270 GCA_965650195.1 uncultured Mucilaginibacter sp.
GAACGAAGAATTAGATGTAAAAAAGGCTGGCACACAGCCAAAAGTGAAGGAAGTGCAAAGTCCGGTAAGATCGGGTTTAAAAACAAAAGCAGCTATTGTAACTAACTGGTTGCCGCGCTATACAGGGCGCCCGCTTGAAGAATTTGGTGATTATATTATACTTACCAATTTTTCAAAGTACATTCAGCTTTTTTCTGAATGGAATAATAACGCGCCAATTATGGGTTTGGATAAGCCCATGCAAAGCGTTACCGCAAATGGGATAACTATTATTAATTTCGGTATGGGTAGTTCTGTTGCTGCTACGGTAATGGATTTGCTTACTGCTATTCACCCAAAGGCGGTGATATTTTTAGGTAAATGCGGAGGATTAAAACGCAAGAATAATGTAGGAGACCTGATACTGCCTATTGCCGCTATAAGAGGCGAGGGAACCTCAAATGATTATTTACCTGCTGAGGTACCCGCACTGCCATCATTTGCACTGCAAAAGGCTATATCAACCACGATCCGCGATTTCTCATTAGATTACTGGACCGGCACCTGTTATACCACCAACCGCAGGGTTTGGGAACACGATAAGGTATTTAAAAAGTATTTAAAGCAATTGAGGGCTATGGCAGTGGATATGGAAACCGCAACCATTTTTACAACAGGCTTTGCTAACAAAATACCTACCGGGGCTTTGTTATTGGTGTCTGATCAACCGATGATACCTGAAGGGGTCAAAACCAGCGAAAGCGACTCAAAGGTTACCGGGAATTATGTAGAAACACATTTAAAGATCGGTATTGAATCGTTAAAACAGCTGATAAACAATGGTTTAACTGTGAAGCATTTGAGGTTTTAACGAGTATTAATCTCCGATATTTACTTTTTTCATACCCTCGCGACCGTAGAAAACGGGGAAGTACATCATTTCGGCTTTGGCCGGATTTAGATTGTACTTTCCACCGTAACGAGGCATCAGGTTAATGCTGAATGTATATTTGCCTTGTTTTAACTTTCGGCAAAATATACTTACCCTGTCTTTGAAATATTCGCGGTGTACTTCGTTGTTCTGCCATGACTGTTCCTTGCTTTCATAAGAACAACCGGCAGGGATTGGAATATTTATCATTACATAATCAGCATCGCCTTTAACAGTTACTTCCGCTTCAAGTGTTACGGTTTGTCCGCCTTTTAGGGTGCTAAGTTTAGTTCCATTTTTCTCAAACCAGGTATCAACGGTAAACTCACGGTTTTCTTTTTTAGGGTCGGAGTTCCAAAATTGCTGATACCCTGTTATATAAACGGGGAGTGTACCAGTTTTGCGTATGGTAACAGCGCCCGGTGCAAAAGTTTCGGAATAAGGAAATGTTGTCACATTTTCTGTTTTTGCGCCGCTTAATGTAAGAGCAGGTGGCATAAGCTGTTTATCAGCGGTCAGCAGATCTGGTAAAATCGTTTCCAAAATCAATGCGCTTTCGTAGGTGTTGCGCCATTCCGCCTGTTGGCGTTGTTCCAAAAAGTAACCTCGTATTTTAGTGAGCAATTCAGGATGTTGACCCTCAGCTTTAAATATCTTGTAAGCCAGCACTGTCAGCTGAATAGAGTTGTCAAAAAAGTTGTAGCTATTCTCGCCCCAATATACATTGCCAAACAGCGTACGTTTTATAGCCTTTAGCAGGCTATCTGTTTTAATGGTTGTGCCGATGCTTTGCTGTAAAAGCATAAAACGATAAGTATCATACCTTGATGGCTGTTTTTTTGCAGTCAATTCTTTTTGTATTATGTTGATGTATTGCTCGTAATTCACTTTTGCATCCAGGTTGCGTAATGCTTGTACACAAAGTATTTTATCTATGCCTTTATAGCCGTTCATTTGGTAGACCAGATAATCGCTTAATTTATTCAAGTCCATCTTTATGGTGTACCCCATTTTTTTAGCCTCTGTTAACGCCTCAATAGCGTGTAGGCTTATCCACAATTCTTCGTCGCTATCTTTCCACCAACCCCAAATACCAACGCCACGACGGCTATCTTCCAGCTTTTTAATTACATCGGCAATGTTCCTTTCCCACTTAAACGGTTGGCCCAGGTAAGCGCTGATGCGTTTTTCAGATAATAGTCCCTTTAGTTTTGAAGCCAGTTGCTCATTGCATAGATATTTGTATTCGCGAAGACGCCGTGCTTCTTCTGCAAGGGTAGGCAATATTGATGCCTCGGCCCTAAAAGTTACCGGCCCCAATGCAGTATCAAATTTCATGGTCACCGTTGTATCCGCGTTTAAGGCTTCAAAAACACCTTTAGTTTCGGTTATGCCCTGCAGCATAAGTGGAATTTTCCGCTGCTCGCCGTCGTAGTAGCCACTTTCACGTTTTATGGTGTACTCAAAAGTGAGGCTATCTTTACCGGTTGCCACCACGTTAAATGTATCTATACGCGAGTTCGTTACTTCCAGATCGTTTTGCTTAAGTAGTTGATCATTGTATTTAAAAACCCTGTTAACTTTTATTGGGGTAGTGGTATAGTTTAATACTTTTCCCAATATGCTCATTTCATCACCTGTAACTGCAAATTGTGGGCTCACCAGGTTGGCGCTTAATGGTTTGTACGACTTTATCTGTGCCTCGGCCGAGCCGCTTTGTTTTTGCGGACCGATGCCGGCTACAAAAGTGCGCCAGTTAGTGATATCATCAGGGAAGGTGGCTACAAAGCTTACTTTCCCTTCCGTATCTGTTGTGAGTTTAGGCTGCCAGTAAGCGTAATCACTAAAGTTTTTACGCAACGCGCCTAAGTTGGCAATTTGTGTCGGGTCGGCACTAGCGGCGGCCCTATTAGAAGCTTTTTTTGTGGTAATGACCACAACGCCGTTCGCGGCTCGGGCACCATAAATGGCTGTAGCTGCTTCAGCTTTTAAAATTGATGTTTCTAAAATACTATCGGCTGCTATACCGTCCATGGTTTCAACAAGCACACCATCAACAATAATAAGTGGTTTGCCGGTTAGGGAAATGTTATTGCCACGAATTGATATACTTGAAGATGCTCCAACTGTTGTTACAGAACCTGTTAGGCTGGCTCTTTTTTGCGTTCCATAACCCACCACTACAACTTCTTCAAGGTTGGAGCTCTGTTCCTTCATTATGATATTTATCACTGTCCCCGGCTGTATATCAACCTCTCTTTCTTCGAAGCCAATATACCTTATAGATAAAACGCCTGATTTGGGCACTCTCAAAACAAATTGACCGGACATATCAGTAACCGCAGCGGCTGTTTTGGTGCCTTTAATAATTACAGAAACTCCAACCAGCGGCTCGCCGGTGCCGTCTGTTATCCTGCCCGCCATGCTTTCAGTAAATGTGCTAAGGTCCAGATATTTTTCGTTAAAGGCCTCTTTTAACCGTAGGGCGTCATTTCGCAAGTCATAGTCTGAACGGTCATTTTGACTCGTGCGGTTGGCTATAACATGGTTAAGTTCCATACTTACTGCGTCTGCCCGGTGCCCAACAATTTGGTATTCATAATAATTAGTACCGTTAGCTTTTACTGTTACATCGTCAGCTATGTAGTAGGCATTGTTAGCTAATAGAAAGAAAAGGCGGTAGTCCGTTGCGGCTCCTAATGCACCAAAATAGGTAGTATTTCCAGGGTATACGCGTAAATAATTGGGATCGCTTTTGCGGTATATGATGATATTTTTAATAAAGAACGCAGGGTCGTTTTTATTATTCGCAGTAATCGTCAAATTGCCGCGAAGTTTATCGGTAACTGGGGGATTTGAAAATAAAGAAGTGGTGTGACTGCGCAAATCCAAATATTGCTGCCACAACTTGTTTACTTCTGTATTTGTAAGTGCGTAGTCGGAAAAACTGGTGCTCTTAGTTCCTGGTATATTAAACGTAGCAAAAGGATAACGGGTAGGAATGCTTTTTTGCTTTAAAAAACCCGGCTCAAATAAATAAGAATATTTAGGTTCCACTATAAAGTCGTGCGAGTCTTCACCCATTACATTTAAAAAAGCCATATGTGGCTTTAAGGGGCCCACCAACAGCTGGCTCTGGTATCTGTTGACACCAGGTACAGGGTTCAGTAAATAAAGCTTTTCATCCTGATTTACAGTGCTCATTTTGAACTTGAAGTTGTCAACTATCCTTACCAGGTACTTATCTATCAGCTCTGCTTCGTATTCATCCAGTTGCAAAGGCGCTTTCAATACTGTAACGCGCGGATTGATAACAGTGTCTCTCACACTAAATATCAATTTTATCCCCTTTTTTATCCAAATATTGTCCACCAGAATCAACTCATCAAGCAACCGGAATTTGAAATTGTGTTTACCAGGTGTTACCTTAAAGCTGTAGCGCGATAATTGCTGCGCCTGGTCAAAGTATACAGGTTCGCCATCTATATATAAAATATTTACCGGCCTTATATCGCCATGGCGCATTACAAAAGGAGCTACCTGAGTAATACTATCCGGCACCGTTTCTTCTACTTTATATATACTGTCCGGATGTGTGAACTGGTAATATTTAATGCTGTCTAATCCCAATTCGCGGTGCCATTTCTCCCAATTTAGTGAACTAGTACCCTGGTTATCTCCCGACGCCTTGACTATAGCAGACGATTTTAACTTGTCATTAGCCGGTATTTTGCCTAAGTAGGGGATAAAAGGTATACGATAGTCAGTAAATTTTCGGGTTAACGACCACGCAGTTACGTCGGCGTTGGCAACTGGCTTGCCGTTGGCGTCACTTACAGTTATTTCGGTTTTAACCTGTTGGCCCGGGTAAACTGACAACGGTTGGTTCACTGCGATATTCAGCAATTTATCAGCATAGGCAACGTCAATGTGCCTATAGTCAGTTTTACCTCCCCATATATAACTTACAGAAAATTTTATAACACCCGATCGACTCAACTTTAGTTTATAAAAAAGCTCATCTTGACTGCCGCTCTCAAAAATTTTGTTGCCATTGGTTACCCAATGCCAAAATGGTATTTTATGTGGATTGGTTACCTGGATAAATAGAGAATCAGCCGTACGGTATCCCGAAAGGGTTATTCCGGCATCAAGCGTGGTAAGATCAATTATTTGTTTTACACTGTCTGCCTCTACATGATATGCAGCTACATTGGGATTGACTGAAAAAGCGACAGGTAATTGAATAATCATTTTGCTTATAGTATCAAGTCCATTGCCAATGGCGTACATTTTTGCGCTCATTGGTTTTGGTTTACCTTTTAAATAACCTGTAACTTTTAGCGTGTCGACGGTAAAGTCGTGCTTTATGATATAGTTTTCATATTTAAATTCAATGTATTCCGACTTGCTTTGAGACTCATTGTTAGAATTCCGAAAATCGGCGTAAATACGATAGCCCAGGTCAGCCTTCGGAAAAATGGAGTCGGGCAACGTTACTTTCGTTTCTCCTAATGTCTCCAGGTTAACCTTTTCGCGCCATAAAGTATCAGGCACAAACACCTTCGGCGCCTTAAACCTTTGTGTGTTAATGCTAATAGCTGTTAATTCCACCCGGCCATCCTGTACGGGCAGATCATTCTCGTCAACAGCTTTTAAATACACCGAAAGCGGATTACCCGGTTCATGTGTTTTTTTATCAGCACGTATATTAAACGTGGTAGATTTTAACTCATAGTCTTCCAATTCGAATTTGCCTGTAGCGTACACCTTACGTTTTGCCAGATATTCTTCATCATCCATTTCGCCATCATAATCATCAAGCTTGTATTTAATGCTCGACGGGTCCTCAAGCGAGATAAAGTATTCTTCATCCAGATCCAGGTCAAGACTATCTGTCAATACAAAGCTGTATTCAAATCCACCTCTGCGATAACTGTTAACATAGCCCAATACTTTTCCGTCGTCCCCGGCATCCTCCTGGATGCGTATCAGCATGCGCGGGGAAGTTATGGGATTGCTGTGCTTGTCTAATATAAATGCTTTCAGCTTTACAGTGTCCCGGGGTTTATACTTAGGCTTGTTAAATATCAGGAAGGATTTATAATCATTTATAGATTGTAACCGCTGGAAATATCGCTTGTTATTAGAGCGATTGAAAAGCATTCTGAACGGACGTTTTATCCGGAACCACTTATCTCTGAACCATTGCCTTGTAAAAAGGGCCGTTTTGTTGGTGTTAGGCTGCAAGACAAATAAATTGCTCACTCCATTGTGCGCAATTTTTACAATGGCTTCTTTTTTTACCGTGGTACGGTACGTCGCGGTTTTAGTATCCAGGTAGGCATTTTTACCGTTTATAGTTACATGCGTGTTGTTATTAAGAAGATTTCCCGCGGCATCTGTAACAACAAAGCGGCTATCAACGTTGTTGCGTAATAACTTTAGCCACGCAGAGTGGTTTTCAATCAGCTGATATTTTAAAGTATTCCCATTTGCTGATACCAGAAAATAATTGCCTTGTGACAGGGTATTATTCCATTTACTATCTGTTTTAAACGAGTCTATGGGGTTTTTAAACAGATTTTCGTTAATGGGCTTTTTGTTAAGTTTAAAATCAGTTAAAAGTTCATCATTGGTGCATTTGTAAATGTATGTATAAACGCTGCTTCGCCTGCTGTTACTCAACGGCTTTTGGGCCATACAGAAAGAGAAAATAAGGATACCAAAAATAGTAAGGGTGGTAATCTTTCTCATGGTTCAGGCCGATAGTACAGGTTATAACGACGAAAATAAATATAATCATTTTTAAAACCCAAACGCATTTAAACAATAATTAATGGCCAAATGCCAACGTTAAGCAGGATAAAAGCTAATTTTGAGGAATGGCGCGCCAAGAGCGCATAAACATTTACTTATGTGGCACAATAATATACTCGAAACCATTGGTAACACCCCCTTGGTTAAGCTGAATAAAATAGCTAAAGATATACCCGCAACAGTTTTAGCTAAAATAGAAACCACCAACCCAGGCAATTCTATTAAGGACCGTATGGCACTTAAAATGATTGAGGATGCCGAAAAAAGTGGTAAGCTTAGACCGGGCGGTACTATAATTGAAGGCACATCAGGCAATACCGGGATGGGCTTGGCTATTGCAGCGGTTATAAAAGGGTACAAATGTATTTTTACCAGTACCGATAAACAGTCAAAAGAAAAGTTTGATGCGCTGCGTGCCTTTGGTGCCGAGGTTATTGTTTGCCCAACTAATGTTGATCCCGAGGATCCGAGATCGTATTACTCGGTGTCATCGCGTTTGGAGCGCGAAGTACCTAATTCATGGAAGCCAAATCAATACGATAACCTGTCCAATACCCAGGCACATTACGAGTCTACAGGGCCGGAGATATGGGAGCAAACAGAAGGTAAGGTAACACATGTTATAGCTGGGGTAGGTACGGGTGGTACTTTATCCGGTATTGCTAAATATTTAAAAGAGCAAAATCCAGCCATACAAATATTAGGTATTGATACCTATGGCTCAGTATTTAAAAAGTATAAGGAGACTGGTATTTTTGATAAAAATGAGATCTATCCTTACATTACCGAAGGTATCGGCGAAGATTTTCTTCCCGCCAATGTCGACTTTAGCCTGATAGATCATTTTGAAAAGGTAACCGATAAGGACGCCGCTTTAATGACCCGCGAAGTAGCCCGGAAGGAAGGGATTTTTGTTGGAAACTCTACGGGCTCTGCTGTGGCAGGTTTGTTGCAAATGAAGGATAAGTTTAAAGCAGGCGATGTTGTTGTTATTATTTTCCCCGATCACGGAACGCGATATCTGGGTAAAATGTACAATGATGATTGGCTAAGAGACCGTGGATTCCTGAAAGATGAAAAGCTTACTGCCCGCGATATCATCCGCAAAAAAGAAAGTGCTGAGATAATTACTATTGATATAGAAAAAACGGTTTTAGAAGCTATCAATACCATAAAATCGCTGAACATATCTCAAATACCGGTTACGCAGCAGGGTATGGTAATTGGCAAAATAACCGAGAGCGATATTTTGAATGCCTTGCTGGAAAACCCGTCATTGAAATCTCAGTCAGTAAAAAACATAACCACCGCGCCCTTTCCGTTTGTTGATCTGAATGCATCTATTGATAAAATATCGGCGATGATCAATAAAGATAACATTGCTGTGTTGGTTGAGGATGAAAGTGGTAAAATTGAGATCATTACGCAGTATGATATTATAAATGCGATATCGGGGTAAGGCTTGGAGTTAAGGCGAAAGGCACATCTGCATATTCACACATCTGCACATCCACTACCATTTCTTAAATATCACAAAAAC
>CBFGNU010000186.1:0-8205 GCA_965650195.1 uncultured Mucilaginibacter sp.
ACGCTGTGGGTTATATCAACAATGGTTACTGTGGGCAACAACTTTAGGATGCTTCCTTTAAGGGCGGCCTGGTATATGTCCTTGTCGCCCAAATCAGTAGTTAAAGTTATAATTGCCATTAATTTTTTAAATATTTATTGCTAATCTTGTACAAGCAGGAAACGCTGCAAATATTCAATTTTTAATTCATAAAATTCGGCAACAAAATAATCATTTACTATTGAACGAACTTAAATTATCTATCGAAAACATAAACCCGGCAGTGTTATGGGGACCTAATAATGATCATTTTGAGATCATTAAAAAACAATACCCAAAACTTAAAATTGTTGCCCGAGGCAATGATGTTAAAATATTGGGAGATGACGCCGAATTAACGCTGTTCCAGGAAAAATTTAAACACCTGTTGCAACACGTTGAGCGTTACGATAATTTAAACATCACTGATATTGAAAGGATATTGGGCTCAAAGGTTGAAAGCTCACCCGCACCCGAGAGTGTAGATAAATCAACCACCGGAGATGTAATTGTTTTTGGACCCAATGGTGTGATGGTGAAGGCGCGTACCGCCAACCAACACAAAATGGTTGAGAGTATAAATAAAAGCGATATACTATTTGCCATTGGCCCCGCCGGTACCGGTAAAACCTACACCGCTGTTGCTTTAGCGGTAAGGGCGCTTAAAAATAAAGAGATAAAACGCATTATATTAACCCGCCCAGCTGTTGAGGCAGGAGAGAATCTAGGCTTTTTGCCGGGCGACTTAAAGGAAAAGATAGATCCGTATCTGCGCCCCTTATATGATGCGCTTGACGACATGATTCCTGCTGAAAAACTAAAAGTTTACTTAGAGAACCGTACCATTGAAATAGCGCCGCTTGCGTTTATGCGCGGCCGTACATTGGATAACTGTTTTGTAATATTGGATGAGGCGCAAAATGCCACCGATATGCAGTTAAAAATGTTTTTAACGCGTATGGGGCCGTCCGCCAAGTTTATTGTTACGGGTGATGTTACCCAAATAGATCTGCCTAAAAAACAGCAGTCGGGTTTACACACAGCGCTACGCATTTTAACCGATATAAAAGGTATTGAGATAGTTTACCTAAGCGGCGAAGACGTGGTAAGGCACAAACTGGTACGTAAAATTTTGGCTGCTTACGGGGATATACAGTAAAGGGGTATCAAGTAGCTAGTATCAAGTAGCAAGTATATTGCTGCGGATAAAAGTTATTTGATTTCAGATCCCTAGAATAAATTGGTAGAAAAGTTCAAGGCGTTCAATCTTGATACTTGATACTAAATACTTGATACTAAAAATGAACGCTATAAAAGAAACACATTTTAATTTTGAGGGCCAGACCGGTTTTTACAAGGGTAAGGTTCGCGATGTATATACAATAGGAGATAAGTATTTGGTAATGGTGGTGAGTGACCGCATATCAGCTTTTGATGTGGTGTTACCCGAGCCGATACCTTACAAAGGACAGGTTTTGAACCAGATTGCCGCTAAATTTTTAAAGGCTACATCAGATATTGTTCCCAATTGGGTAGTTAACGTTCCGGACCCAAGCGTTACCATTGGCCGTATTTGCGAACCGTTTAAGGTTGAAATGGTGATACGCGGTTACCTGGCGGGGCATGCGGCGCGAGAGTATGCAGCCGGCAAGCGCCTGGTTTGTGGTGTTAGTCTGCCCGAAGGTTTAAAGGAAAACGATAAACTGCCCGAACCCATAATAACACCAACAACCAAAGCAGCCGTTGGGCATGATGAGGATATTTCAAGAGAAGAAATATTAAGCAAGGGTATTGTATCCGAAGCGGATTATCTACAATTAGAAAAATATACCCGCCAGTTATTTGCGCGTGGTACCGAGATAGCTGCTGCGCAAGGATTGATATTGGTAGATACCAAGTATGAATTTGGCAAGGTCGGCGATACCATCTACCTTATAGACGAGATTCATACACCTGATTCATCACGGTACTTTTACACGGAAGGATATGAAGAGCGTCAGCAAAACGGCGAACCACAAAAACAGCTGTCAAAAGAATTTGTGCGCAAATGGCTAATTGAAAATGGTTTCCAGGGTAAGGAAGGCCAGACAGTGCCCGAAATGACGCCGGAAAAAGTGCAATCTATATCAGAAAGATATATAGAGCTTTACGAAAAAATAACCGGCGAAAATTTTGTTAAACCCAATGCTGAAAATGTTTTGAGCAGGGTAGAGGGCGCTATTAAAAACGCCTTGGCCTCTTTATAAATTTTCTTTTTAAGAATATTCATATATTAGCAGATTAATAGAAGGAAATAAAATGAAGTTTACAGTTGACAAACACGAGAAGTATATATTGTTGAAGTTGAATGAGTCTAAACTAAACTCATTGATAACCCCGCAATTAAAATCGGAACTGATATTGATCAATACCGAAGGGCAGCGCAATATAATACTTGATCTTTCGCAGGTTAAATTTGCGGATTCTTCAGGCTTAAGCAGCCTTTTAGTGGGCCACCGTTTATGCAAAAACGCTTCGGGTTCTTTTATTCTTACAAGCCTTAATGAAGCTGTATCACGCCTTATTACCATATCTCAACTGGAAAACGTACTCACCATTGTACCAAAAGCAGAGGAAGCCATAGATCTGATCTTTATGGAAGAGATAGAAAAAGAATTGAAAAAAGAAGCAAGATAGACCTTTAATTGTTTACCTGGTATGAGATTCGAAGTAACCATATTAGGGAGCAGTTCGGCAACACCCATTTATAACAGAAATCCTACTTCGCAGGTGCTCAATGTCAATGAGCGCCTGTATCTTATTGATTGCGGCGAAGGCACACAGCAGCAAATGCTGCGGTTTGATATAAAAGCCAGCCGGATAGACCATATATTCATTAGCCACCTGCACGGCGACCATTACCTCGGCCTTGTTGGCTTATTGTCCTCACTGCATTTAAATGGCCGTAAAAAACCACTTCTGCTGTTCGGCCCGGCACCGTTAATAGAAATTATTGATCTGCAATTAAAATACTCGGAAACCGTATTACAATATCCGCTTCAATTTACTGCTACGGATGCTAATAAAATTGAGACTTTAGTTGTGAACGAAGATGTTACTATAGAGACTATCCCGTTAGATCACAGAATACCTTGCACGGGATTTTTGTTCAGAGAGAAAAAACGTCAACGTAAGCTGATAAAGCAGGAAATTGAACGGCTGAACATTCCTGTGCCATTTTATACCGCGATAAAAAAAGGAGCGGATTATACAGCGCCCGATGGCACCGTTTATTTAAATCAATCATTATCTGTAGATTCAGATGCCCCGCGAACTTATTGCTACTGCTCTGATACCTTGCCCGTAGACAGGTATTACCCACAAATAGCCAATGCCGACCTATTGTACCACGAAGCCACTTTTTTGAACGCTATGCTTGACAGGGCAAAAGAGACTCACCATACCACTGCATTGCAGGCCGGTGAGATCGCCTTTAATAACGGTGCAAAAAAGCTGTTGATCGGACATTTTTCGGCACGTTACAAAGTGTTGGATGAATTGCTTGAAGAGGCCCGTTCAGTATTCCCGGATACTGATTTAGCGATTGAAGGAAAGACGTTTGCTATTTAATTAGTACCAAGTAGCTAGTATCAAGTAGCAAGATATAATTTCTGTTTGTTATCAAATAGCTCCGCAATGTAGTGCTATGTACTTGGTACTAGCTACTTAACACTAAAAAAACTACTTATCCTTTCCACCACCAAATAGCGAGAAGTGTACGTAGCGTTTAGGATTTGCTTTCAGATCGATAAATAAAGCATCTAAATTGGTAGAGGCATTTTGCAAATTCCGGTATAGCTGTTCATCGTTTAACAATAAACCTAACGAGCCTTTATTGCTGTTAATTCTTGCCGTAGTAGCCTGCAGGTCAGCCATTGCTTTATTAGCATTATCCAACGTTTGCTTTATGTTGCCATTAGCCATATCAGTGCTAAACCTGTTGAAGTTACCTGTTATCTCGTTTAAATTTGCCGCGCTTATTTTTAATTTGCCGGTAACATCTTCCGCATTGCTTAAAATACCATTTATATGGACGCTTTGCGCGCCAACTAAATTGTCAATTTTCTTTGTGGTACCTTCAAGGGTTTGCAACGAGTTAGCAATGCTGTTAAAACTACGGTCGACATTTCGCTGAAAGTTGGGGTTTAATATTTTGTTGATAGCCGCTAAAGATGAATCAAGCTTGTTCATCAAATTTTCGGCCTTAGTTTGAATAGGTTGAAGACTTTCGGCCAAACTGCCTTGGATATCAGTCTGCAAGGTGTCTTTCGTCTCAGCGAACTGCTTGCTGTCTCCAAGCTCAAAAACAATTGCTTTACTGCCTAACAGATCAGTACTAACCAATCGGGCAATGGTGTTTATAGGTACGTTATACTTAGATTCTATTTTAAGCTCAACCGTTGTATGGCCATTTTGGGCAAGCTCCATTTTTGAGATATGACCGATAGGAAAACCATTTACCAACACAGGTTTTGAAACTGAAAGGCCATCAACACTTTGATAAATAGCGTAAAATTTATTAGAGCTGGAGAATACATCATTTCCTTTCAGAAAACTATACCCTAATATCAGTATTGTGATAGCTATTGCAGTAAGCGCGCCTATTTTGGTTTCGTTTGAAATTTTCAAAGTATGTAGTTTAATTTCTTATTACCGTTTGTTCAACCTGAAGTTTATAGTTTTTAATGGCTCGCACTATCGATGCAACAATCTCTTCCTGTCCTTTTTCGGAGTTAAGATAATCCTCTTCGTCTAAATTAGTTATATAACCTATCTCAACCAGAACCGAGGGCATTGCGGCATGTACCAAAACATTAAGACTCTGTTCTCTAATCCCTTCCAACCTTCTTCCGTCTACGCTAACAAACTCATCTGCAAGAATGTTTGCAAGCAGTATGCTTTTCTGTCTGAAACGTCTTAAATACTCATTCGTTAAAATAATGGTCATCGGGTCATTAGGATCTGCTTCATCGTCCATTTGATTAACCTGATTGCTTTTAATTTCATTTTGTTGCTCGCCTGTTCTTTTTAAACCATACACCAGCATTAAAACACCCTTGCCTGATCTGTCTACGACACTTCTCGTTCTATAAACAGCCTTACCCCTTTTAGTGCCTACACGTTCGCGTACCACCCTATTCGGAAGTGCGTTGCAGTGTATAGAAATAAACAAATCGCCTTTATTTTCATTTGCAATTTCGGGCCTGCGTTGTAATGATACGTCGGTTTCGGTTTTACGGGTCATAACTACATTCACACCCTCTATATCTTTTTCTATGGCCTTTTGCAATTTTTGAGCAACCATAAGCGTTACACCTCTTTCTGTTGAATAGATGCCTGCAGAGCCGACTGAAAATTTACCAGGTCCTGGCGGATTAGGCTTAACACCATGCCCGGCATCAACAACAATAGTTCTAAGTTTATAACCAGTATTTACAACCGTGTCTTTTTTTACGGAAGTTGTTAATACAGAAGAAGCTGAAGTAAGTAAAAGCAATGAAATACCTGCAACTAAAACGGGCAGTACGTAAATCAATCTTTTCAATGCCTTATTTTTCATTATTTTTGAGCGCTGTTAACTATATCTGCAAATATATTATTCGAAATCAATTTTGAAATTTATAAACCTGTTTTTTCTATTTGCAATTATTTTAATGGTTAGTATGATGGCTGCGGCAGGCCGCGTCAATCGTATTATAAACGTTGAAACTGCCGATACTATTATACATCTTGATTCAACTGATAAATATCCGCTGCTAAACAAAAAGCAAGGTATCCCTCCCGGCAGTCAGCAAAAAATAAAGATACTGAAAGATACCATACCATCGACAGATACCGCAAGAACAGTTTCAAGACCATCGGCAGATACCACAAAAACAGATTCAAGCGGGCTTACCGACGAATTAATAGCAACCGCAAAAGACTCAACAGTTACCGTAGGTACTGATACTGTACGTTTATATGGTAGCGCACGTGTAAAGTACGGAGATTTTGAGCTGGATGCCGATTACATTGAAGTTGATAAAATTAACCATATTGTATTTGCCCGTGGCGCTGTTGACCCGGTTACAGGTCGATATTCCGGTCGTCCGATTATTAAGTAGGGGACGGATGCACCCGTGACTTCAGATTCATTAATATCAAATTACGAAACAAAAAAGGTAAAAACGTGGAATGTGCTTACGCAGCAGGAGCAAAACTATATTTCGCACGGCCAGGTAAAAAAGATAAGTGAGGATGAGGTAGCCTACCACAACATTATATTAAGCGCCTGCGATAAGCCCGATCCTGATTACGGAATAGTTATTACACGGGGTATCGGCGAGAAAAGACGGATTATATCGGGGCCGGCTTATCTGGAGATAGCGGGGGTGCCGATGCCGATCGGGCTTCCCTTTGGATTTTTTCCCAAGCCGGATACTAAATCTTCAGGCTTTATTTTACCCACTTTTGGTGAGGATGCCACGCTGGGCTTTTTTCTGCGCGGATTTGGCTATTATTTGGCCCTGAACGAATATATGGACCTTACCACCACCGGAACTTATTATTCCAATGGCTCTTACGAGGTAACCAGCGCCATGAATTATATGAAACGGTATAAGTATACCGGCGGACTGTCGCTTAGTTACAGTTCGCATAATTATGCGTTGCCGGGAGACCCTCCCCGTACCAATTTTCATATTAACTGGAACCACTCGCAAAGTCCTAATGCCAATCCCGGTAGAACTTTTAGCGCGTCGGTAAGTGCAGGTACATCAAGCTATTATCAAGATAACCCGGCCACAACAGGCTATAACCTGCAGGCGTTAACGCAAAACCAGTTACAATCTTCGGTTTCCTACTCGCGTATCTGGCAAGGAACACCATTTGCCCTAAACGTGAGTTTGGCACATAACCAGGATCTGACCGCCAAAACTGTAAATCTTGAGCTGCCGCGTGTTACTTTTAGTATGTCAACAATTAACCCATTTGATAAAAGAGACAGGGTTGGTGAGCAAAAATGGTATCAACGCATTACCGTAGGCTATACTTTAAATGCAACAAACAGATTGAGTAATGTCCCCGAAAAAGAATTGTTTACTAATAGCGTTCTTAAAAAAATGAGTAGTGGTGTTAATCATCAAATTCCGGTTGGATTGAGTTTGAATGTGTTAACGTACTTCCAGTTTAATACGGGCTTTAGCTACAACGAGCGTTGGAATTTTCAAACCATCAGACAACGTTACGCACGCGCCGATTCCTTGGCTACCGATACCATCCCCGGATTTGCCCGTGCCGGCGACTATTCTATTAGCGGGGGCTTCAGCACAAAAGTTTACGGTACCGTCAATTTTAAAAAGGGCTCTTTAAGGGCGATAAGACACGTTATTACACCGAATATCAGCTTTAGTTATCGTCCGGATTACTCTGGCCTGAACCGCCCTTACAATAAAGTTATTGTTACGAATGCTACTGTTCCTTACCCCGTAACGTCAAGGCGCTATTCTATTTTTGACGGGTCAGCATTTGGCGGCCCGGGCGGAGGTACTGCAGCAGGTATAGGCATTGGTATTGATAATAATATTGAAGCGAAAGTACGTGCCAAAAGCACAGACAGCGTACAAACAGACAGAAAAATAATGCTCATTCAAGGCTTAAGCCTAAATACCTTTTATAATTTTGCAGCAGATTCTTTTCGACTTTCAAACATCAGCTTTTCAGCTCACACAGCTATAATTCATGATCGCATTAATATTAACATTAGCGGAACTTTGGACCCTTACAGCTCGCAGATCCTCGATTCAATATCTAACAATCAAATTGTAAGAGTAGCCCGCCGTGTAAACCGGTACAGTTGGCAGGACGGCAGGTTCCCTACACTTTTAAATTTTACATTTACATTAGGCGGCAGCCTCAATGCCACTTCATTAAAGCAACCGGTTAACAGGCAACAGCAGCCCGGTCAAACAATGTTGGGAGCTACGCCGGAACAGGCCGATAAATTAGCATTATTGAATAGTGACCCGGGTGCCTACATTGATTTTAAAGTGCCATGGAACATGAACTTTAATTATAACTTTAGCTATAGCAACGGTATTACCAGTTCGTCTGTAATAAATACTGTAATGGTTAATGGAGATGTTAGCATTACACCAAAATGGAAAGTAC
>CBFGNU010000187.1:0-8129 GCA_965650195.1 uncultured Mucilaginibacter sp.
AAATGGAATACAGCAAGCGCAAGCCGGATTTTGGTTTGCAGGCCGGGCATATGTTCAGTTATGGCGGTAATGCCAATCAATATATCTTAATGGGTTCGGTAACCATCCCTATTGTTCCCTGGGCGTCCAAAGAATATAAGGCTAACCTGAAAGGTATTCGTTACGAAGTGAAGGAACTGCAGCAAAAGAAGCTGGATATAATGAACCAGGCACAGGGGCAGCTGGCCGGATTGCGAACGGACATGAGCAGTAAGAAAAGGCAGTTGAAAAACTACCATCAAAATATCATCCCTGCTTTGCAGAACGGTTACAAAACAGCACTGCAAGCTTATGACCAGAATACCGGCGACCTGCCAGCCGTATTGAGCAGCATTAGAGACCTGCAAATGGCAAGGATGGGTGCTTTAGACCGCTTGCAGGAATTATTAACCTTACAGGTAGCTTATGAAAGGGAATATGAAAGCAATTAAAATTATCCTGTTGGTCTTTATTGCGGTCTTTAGCGCCTGCTCTAATCCTAAACCTGCGCCAGCTATAGTGCAGGCAAAAAGCGAGGTAAAATATACCTGCCCGATGCATCCGCAGATTTTACAGGATCATCCGGGGAGCTGCCCTATTTGCGGCATGACGCTGGTTAAAAAATCAGGTCAGGCCAGTGAAGGTGCCGGTATCAGTTTGAACACCGTTTTAGAACCGGTTAATGGCTCGGTCGTTTCTTCGGTCAAAGCAATTGTACCTGAACAAAAAGAAGCCCCAACCATTATTTCGGCTGATGGGTATCTGGATTTTGATACGCGGACCTTTAACAATATCGCATCCCGTTTTTCAGGGCGCATAGAAAAGCTCTACATCAAATATGCTTTTCAGAAAATTTATCAGGGGCAACGCATTTTTGATATTTACAGCCCGGAACTGATTACTGCACAGCAGGACTTAATTTTTGTCCTAAAAAACTCCCCGCAGGAAATTGGATTGCTCAATGCGGCAAAACAAAAATTACTGTTACAGGGAATGACCAACGAACAGGTCAACCAGGTTATTAAGACCGGCAAGCCGTTTTACAGCCTACCCGTTTATAGTGCTTATGAGGGGCATGTACATGATATGCCGCATGGACAAATGGGTGGTGCATCAGCAACAACGCCCTCCGATATTGCTAATAATCTGCCATTGACCATTAAAGAGGGTATGTATGTTCAAAAAGGGCAAACCTTGTTTAATGTGGTTAATCCGCATATGCTATGGGCGATCATCAAAGTTGACCGCACCGATATGGCTGCATTAAAATTAAACCAGCCGGTAAAAATTACCCTGCCCGATCTGCCGGGTAAAACACTTGCTGGAAAGGTGAACTTTATAGAACCGGTTTTACAGAACGGCGATAAGACAACGAGTATCCGGGTTTATTTGGATAATATGGATCACGAGTTGAAAGTAAACAGCCTGGTCAAAGCCGGGATACGGACCGGGCAAACAAAGGGCCTATGGATACCGCGATCTGCATTGGTTGATCTGGGCAGCAGACAAATTATTTGGCTTAAAAAGGGCCCATCTTACCAGGCGCATCAGGTTAATACGGGCACAATAATTGGCGCTCAAATACAAATTACTAAAGGTTTAGCCGTTACCGATAGCCTGGCTTCAAATGCTCAATACCTGACAGACAGCGAAAGTTTTATTAAAACAAAAGGAAATGAATAAGAACCTATTATTAGCCTTAATATCCGGGTTGCTTTTTACGGCCTGCAAGCAAAAACCGCAACAGTTAGCCGTGCAGCAAAGTAACGCGTACTATACCTGTTCCATGCACCCGCAGGTACATGAGGAACATCCCGGCAACTGCCCCATTTGTGGTATGAAACTGATCAAAGTCGAACTGACGGGTACAGGCACCACCGATAAAATCACGCTAACCGCTACCCAATTACAGCTTGCCGGAATCCAAACAGATACGGTACGCGATGAAAATACCGGTAGCGAAAAGACGCTGACAGGTACGGTAACCACCAACGAAAGTACTGCAACCGAGTTCAGTGCAAGGATTGGGGGACGGATACAGCAGTTGTTTGTTAGGACAGTGGGTGAAAGAATTGGTGTTGGGCAAGCTGTTTATTCAATTTACAGCGAAGATCTACAGGAGGCTGAAAAAGAATATCTGCTGGCCAAACAGCAGCAAAAGCTATTACATAACCCGGATGTAGATTACGGGCAACTGATCAGTGCCGCAGAAAACAAACTATTGCTATGGGGTCTATCATCCGCGCAGATCAAAAATCTGGCAGCCTCGGGGAAGGTATCAGCCACGACAACCGTACTAAGCAAGATTGGTGGAACCGTTAGCGAAATTTCGGTTCATGAGGGTGATTATGTGACCGAGGGGATGACGATCTTGAAAACACAGGCATTGAATACCTTGTGGGTAGAAGCGCAATTATATGCCAGCGATGCCGTCCATTATAAAGAGAATGACCGGGTAACTCTTGCCTTTCCTGACCTGAATGGACAAGTAATCAATGGTAAGGTAGAATTTATCAATCCTGAATTATCGGAAGCCTCCAAAGTAGACCTGATAAGAGTAAGTATCGCCAATGCCCAGGGGTTGATACGACCTGGAATGCTGGCCTATATTTCCATTGGTGGCAGTGCAACACGTTCTTTAGCTGTACCGGCATTGGCGGTCTTGACAGATGGTAAGGGTAGCAAGGTCTGGGTTAAAAATACGGATGGCAGTTTTTCATCCCGGATTATCACCACAGGTTCTGGAAACCGATTTTATGTCCCTGTCCACTCAGGATTAAGTTCGGGTGACATTGTGGTAACCAACGGCGCTTATTTATTAAACAGCGAGGCGATTTTTAAAAATGGTAATGAAAGCAAGGCCGGGATGAAAATGTAAAGGACTAAATGCCGGTCAATTCCCGGTAAGTCGCTGCAATCAATAATTTTTTCACTTCGGTCTCCTCAATGAGTTCAACACGGATCATCCAGGCCTGGCCAAAAGGATCGTTGTTGACCAATTCCGGCTGCTGAACCAATTGCTGGTTGACCGCTGTCACCTTACCCGTAACTGGCATGAACAGGTCGCTGGTCGTTTTGACTGCTTCAACCGAGCCGAATATCTCATCTGCTTTGAAATACTGGCCGACATTTGGCAATTCAACAAAAACGATCTCACCTAATTCCCTTTGCGCAAATTCGGTAATGCCGATGGTGCCGGTCTGGCCGTCTACCTGTAGCCAGGCATGTTCTTTGGAATACAATAAATTTTCAGGAAAATTCATGATTATAGGTTTTAATAGGCATTTCGTAATCTGTCGGCAAATTCATCAGGCAACAGGCTTTCTTCGATGGCTTTTGCAGACCGTTCGACGTCATAGGCCACACGGATGAATTCTGCCTGGATACTGTCTTTATCGATTAGTGAGCTGTTATCCGTTAGCCTTAACATCACATAGCAACCATTAGGATTACCGTCTTTTGGTTTACCCACTGATCCGATATTGATCACGTGTTTGTGTTTCTTTTTAGCATCAATAATGCGGTGGTAAGGTTTATGCGAATGCCCCACGCATAAAATATCGGCTTTCGCTTTCTTCATCATATCCAGCAAATAAGTTTCGTCCGTATCTTCCAGCACGTATTCGTCCACACTCTGGGTGCTGCCATGCGCCAGTACTACATTTAAAGGCTCGCTATCATTCAATTTGAATTCTAACCGTATGTGCGCAGGTAATGTACTGAGGTAATCTCTGTTAGCCTGCTTTACGATGTGATATGCATGGTTCTTGCCGCTTTCGGTCAAATGATGTTGAAGCGTAACAAGATATTTCGCTTTTAAATCATGGTTGCCTGCAAGCGTTGCAATGCCGCGTCTGCGGATTTCATCGATAATCTCATTGGGCCAGATATGATAGCCGATCAGATCGCCCAGGCAATAAACCGCATCGGGTTTACGGCTGTCCAGGTCGGCAAGAAAAGCTTCAAACGCAGGCAGGTTTGCGTGTATGTCGGAAAAAAGCGCAATTCTCATATTCTATAAATTATCTTCTGGGCATATAGATGATGATGCAGGCACCAATTACAGCCATTGCAGCACCTATCAGATCGTATTTGTCGGGCTTAAAGCCATCTACCTTCCAGGCCCAGATTAGAGCCAAAGTAATAAAAACTCCTCCGTAGGTAGCATACACTCGGCCGAAGTTTGCAGTCTGCCATGTCGCGACAACGCCATATAGCGCAAGTATTATTCCACCCAAAAGGCCATACCACCACGGCTTGTCGGCTTTCAGCCATTGCCAAACTAAATAACCGCCGCCTATTTCAAATAGCCCGGCCAGTACGAATAATGCGAATGATTTAATGATGCTCATATCGTAAATGTCCCAAAATTCAGGCGTTCCTTAACATGTCTGCATACTCATTAGGCAGCGGACTGTTTTCAACGGCCTGCGCTGCTTTCTCAACATCATAGTCAAAGCGGATAAATTCAGCCTGTATGCTGTCTTTTTCCTTAATTGAGCTGTTTTCATTGATGTGTAGCAATACATAGCCACCTCTTGGGTCTTTATCCTTTGGCTTTCCTACCGAGCCGATATTGATGGCATGGCGGTAATGCGTATCTTCCATGACTTCGGTCGGCAAAATGCGGTGATAGGGCTGGTGCGTATGGCCGAAACAAAGAACGTCTGCATCGGCGCCTTCCATGATGCGCAGCAGGCTTTTTTCGTCACGATCTTCAAACAAATATTCATTTACCTTGCGGGGGCTGCCATGCACCAGCAGCACATTTAACTTGTCGTTATTTAGTTGAAACTCCAGTTTGATATGCGCAGGCAGCGTGCGTAAATAAGCGCGTTGTTCGTCTTTTACGATCTCATTGGTATAGGCAATGGAGATTTTGCCCATCGCCTTTTCTTCATCGGTTTTATAGGCGCAACCGCAATCATCACTATGGCGGCCAATACCGAAATCGTAATTGCCGGTTATGCAGGGAATATTTCGTTTACGGATTTCATCAATGACCTCGTTCGGCCAGATATTATAGCCGACCAGGTCACCAAGGCAGTAAATGGCATCAGGTTGACGTGTTTCCACATCGGCAAAGAAAGATTCCAGTGCAGGCAGGTTGGCATGTATGTCTGAAAAAAGAGCGATTTTCATTTTTGTATTTTAATTAAATGGAGGTTTGTTGTTCTATATATTGTTGGATTTCTGCTACAGTGTCACGTGCTGATCGCCCTACACCGATGAGGGTTGCGGACGCATATCCTGTCCAGTTACCATAGCCAACCATCCATAGTCCCGGAACGTCGTTCGCCCGAGTACCGATGGTACTTGCTTTGTGGTCCTGTCCAATAATACCCAATGGGGTTAAAAAATCTGTTGCAAGCTTAAAGCCGGTGCACCAAACGATAGCGTCAAACGCCTCTTCCGTCCCATCATCCCAAATCACCCCTGAAGCATTCAAAGCCCGAAAATGTCCTTTGCTGTAAAGTATTCCCCGGTCTCTTGCCGCTTTCACAGGTGGAACCATTACAATATTACCGACATTGTAATCCGCTGAATTAAAAGGTTTACCTTCTTTCTGAGCTTTATATTTGGCAGATGCTACGTTAAAGAGTACACTGCCATCCACATCGTCAGGAAGAAAGACAGGGGGCGACAGCGTCGACCAAACTGTCTCAGTTACTTCTGATATTTCTGCATAGAGTTGCGCTCCCGAATTACCACCGCCGACAACAAGTACTTTTTTCCCTTTCAACAGCTGTGGATTGCGGTATTGAGCCGAATGCAACTGCAAGCCTTTGTAAATGGAACTGCCCGGTAACGCGGGAACATAGGGCGATTGCCAATTGCCCGTAGCAGCAACGATCGCCTTCGCTTGATAAGTGCCCTTGTCGGTCATTAGATCAAATCCCACCTCTGTTTGATGAACAGATGCGACATTGACCGGCCGCTTTATCGGTAACTCGTATTTTTTTTCATATGCACACAGGTATTCCAGCACTTCCTGACGGGAAGGAAATTGGCTTTCCGATTCCGGCATTGGCCATCCGGGAAGCGAGCTATTCTTTGCCGGGGAAAAGAGGGTCAATGAATCCCAGGTATGCCGCCATGAGCCGCCACAAGTAGACTGATTGTCCAGTAACATATAATCCAATCCTGTCCTTTTCAGATAATATCCGCAAGCGAGTGCGCTTTGTCCACCTCCGATAACAATAACGCTAGCCTTATTCATTTTTCCTAAACCGTTTTTAAAGTATTCTTGGCGAAGTACTTCTTACGGAAGTAAAAGGCAAGATTAACCAGAGCAATTAGCGCGGGCACTTCCACCAGCGGGCCGATAACGCCTGCAAAGGCTTCGCCGGAATTGATACCAAACACACCAATAGCAACCGCAATAGCCAATTCAAAATTGTTGCCGGTCGCGGTAAAGGCAATAGAAGTGCTACGGCTGTAATCCGCACCAAACGACTTGCCGATAAAGAAGCTCAGTACGAACATGATTGTAAAATAAATCACCAGCGGTATGGCAATGCGGATCACATCGAACGGAATCTGTACGATCAGATTCCCTTTCAGGCTGAACATTACCACAATGGTAAACAGTAAAGCAATCAAGGTTATCGGCGATATGAAGGGCACATATTTCGTTTGAAACCATTCCTCGCCTTTGATCTTGATTAGCGCATAACGGCTGATAATGCCTGCGGCAAATGGAATACCCAGATAGATGCCTACACTTTTGGCAATCTCGCCGATGGTAATGTTAACAGCCAGGCCCTCCAATCCAAACAGCGGCGGTAACAGGGTGATAAACACATAAGCGTATACGCTGTATAACAACACCTGAAAGATACTATTCATAGCAATCAAACCAGCGGCGTATTCGCGGTTGCCCTCCGCCAGTTCGTTCCATACCACCACCATTGCAATACAGCGTGCAAGACCGATCAGGATCAGCCCCACCATATAGGCCGGATGATCTCGTAACAAGGTTATAGCCAGTACGAACATAAGTATCGGCCCGATGATCCAGTTGAGAATGAGCGAGGCGCTCAATACTTTGGTGTCCTTAAACACTTCACCCATGTTTTCGTATTTCACTTTGGCAAGCGGCGGGTACATCATCAGTATAAGGCCGATAGCCAAAGGGATATTGGTTGTGCCTGATGAAAAGGAATTGATAAAGCTGGATGATGAAGGGATAAAATAACCAACCCCTACGCCGATGGCCATGGCCAGGAATATCCATAGTGTAAGATAGCGGTCTAAAAAACCGAGTTTTTTTCGTTCTGCCACTGGGGCACAATTATTTGCTGACATGATTTATTTCTGGTATTTGTGTGTTTATCGTATGAATAAGTTGCTTGTTGAAATGCTCAAAATTAATGGTTATTGCCGCAAGATTTTCAAGGTTTAACTTGTAGAAACTCTCCCCGCATCGTTTCTCTCGTATGATCAGTTTTTCTGATTTCATCGCCAACAAATGTTTGTCGATGGATTTAGGCATTAACGGCAACAGGTAAAACTCGCTATCCGATACCCAGTCATTGCTATTAAGCATAACTTTCAGAATACTTACCCTTACAGGTAGAGCAAGTATTCTAAAAAAATCAGCGATAACAACGTCATGGTGATTGTAATCCTCCTGGCTGAACAATGCCATGATTAGCTATTTAAATGACGGTTTATAAAACCCGCAGAATAGGCTTTTATCATATCGCGTACCCGCCGGAATTCTTCCAATATTTCTTCAGGCGTTCCGGTAGCCTTAGCGGGATCGGGAAAGTTTTCATGGAAACGTTGAACCTTACCTGGAAAGAAGGGACAGGCTTCATTGGCGTTGTCACATACCGTTATCACCATGTCAAATGGGATAGCGTTATACTCATCCACATGGTTAGAAGTGTGCTTGGAAATATCAATATGATCTTCCGCCATGACCGCTACGGCTTTTGGATTAACGCCATGCGTTTCTATCCCTGCGCTGTAAATGTTTGCTTTGTCACCTGCGTAAAAACGCAGATATCCTTCGGCGATCTGGCTGCGGCAACTATTGCCGGTGCAAAGCACTAATATATTTTTTTTGCTCATAATTCTTTTTTCATCACAATCGCTGATACCGG
>CBFGNU010000188.1:0-8114 GCA_965650195.1 uncultured Mucilaginibacter sp.
ACTACAAAAGTTATCCCTTACATCGAGAAAAGTTATCGCACATTGCCGGGCGCTGCTAATCGTGCTATTGGCGGGTTCTCTCGTGGTGGCGGCGAAACGCTGCGTACTGCTTTAGGTAACATGGACAAATTTGCCTATGTATGTACCTACAGCGCATACCTATCATCTAAAGAAATGGAAACCGAATATAAGGATGTGGCAGGCAAGCCAGCTGTAACCAACCAAAAATTTAAACTATTTTGGGTGAGCGTTGGCACTGAGGATTTTCTGTACAAACCAACAGTTGAGTTTCTGGATTACCTGAAGGCGCATAATGTAAACTACAAAAGCCTTATCACCGGCGGCGGCCACACCTGGATGAACGTTAAACAATATGTAGCAGCCACAGCTCCTTTACTTTTTAAATAATCACAGACAGAAATCAACATGAAAAAGATATTAAACCTGATTTTATTAGTTTTTGCCAGCTTATCGGCAATGCCGCAGGCGGCCCGCGCGCCCTATCCGGTTTCGCCGCAGGTGAATGCAGATAATAGTGTGATCTTCAGATTCGCTGCTCCAAATGCAAAAGAAGTTTTTCTTACGGGTGAATTCCTGAAAGAGAAACAGGCCATGACCAAAGACGCTGCAGGCGTTTGGACCATCACCGTACCCAATATAAAACCTGATATTTATCCGTATGCGTTTGTAGCAGACGGCATACAGGTTGCGGACCCTAACAACACCCGCATATTTGCAAACGAGCGCTTTAAGTTTAGTTTAGTAGATGTGAAGGGCAGCACGCCACTACCACATGCTGTAAAAAACGTGCCCCATGGTAAGGTTACTTACCGTTTATATAAATCAGCATCATTGAACACCACCCGTCAGTTACTAGTTTATACCCCACCGGGGTTTGATGCCAATAGCCCGAAGAAGTATCCGGTGCTTTATTTGATCCATGGCGGATCTGACACACACGAAACATGGACCAAAGTTGGACAAGCTAATTTTATTGCTGATAACCTGATAGCCGAGAAAAAGGCGGTACCTATGATAATTGTTATGCCTTATGCTAACACACGCCCGGCACCTATGGCTAAATTTAACGATGAGGTGGTTAGCGACATCATTCCATTCATTCAGGCGAACTACCCTGTCTTAACTGATCAGCCTCACCGTGCCATTGCAGGCTTTTCGGTTGGCGGTGGTCAAACAATGGAAGTTGGCATGATGAATCCTGATAAGTTTGCTTATGTAAGTGCTTACGCTCCGTATCCTGAAACAGCAGAATTCAAAGCGATCTTTGCTGACTGGAAACCAGATGCTGCTAAATTGAATAAACAATTTAAACTTTTCAGCTTTAGCGTTGGCACCGAAGACTTTTTGTACGAAAGCACCAAAAAAAACATGGAGATGTTTAAAGAAAAAGGCGTAAAGTTTGAATCACTGATAGTTCCGGGCGGGCACACCTGGATGAACTGCAAGCTTTATTTGGCTAATACATTACCCAAGTTATTTAAAAAGTAATCATCGTTTAGTACTTATAAATTGAGTTTTATGAAAAGAAATATTTCGTTTTTAATTGCTGCGGCCCTTACAGGTTTGGGTTTTGTAAACTCGGCGTTTGCCCAAACGCCTGCCACGGCAGCACGACCAACATCAAGAGTTATTGAAGATGGCGGAACAGGACCATACAAAGCCATTGCATTACAAGAAGCTTCATTAGCTACGCATACAGTTTTTCGTCCGCAGGATCTTAGCAAGTTTGGTGGTAGTCAAAAACTGCCTATCATAGCCTGGGGTAACGGTGCCTGCGCTAACTCGCCGTGGGAACACGTAAACTTTTTGTCTGAAGTAGCATCAAATGGGTTCCTGGTGGTAGCTATTGGCCCGCTACCCCTTGAAGGTGAAAAAGGCAGCGGTAGGTCTACCTCAACGCAATTAACCGATGCTATTGACTGGGCTATCGCGCAAAACAGCGATAAGAAAAGCCCATTGTATAACAAGGTAGATGTAACCAAAATTGCGGTAAGCGGCATGTCATGCGGTGGTTTGCAAACCTTAGAAATGGCGCCTGATAAACGCGTAACTACAGCGGTTATCTACAACAGCGGTTTGTTTGTAACACGTGGTAGTGGCGTGGGTGGTATGCCGGATCTACCAAAAGAACACCTGAAAAAACTGCACACCCCTACCCTGTATGTTTTAGGTGGCGAAAAAGATATTGCCTATGCTAACGGCATGGACGATTATAAAAACATTAACCACGTACCTGTTTTTGTTGCCAATATGGATGTTGGTCATGGTGGTACTTACGGCAAACCACATGGCGGCGAATTTGCTAAAGTGGCAACCGCCTGGTACAAATGGCAACTAAAAGGCGATAAAGAAGCAGCCAAATGGTTTACCGGCAACCCTCCGGGCCTTGCTGCCGATAAAAACTGGAAAGTTGATAAAAAGAATATGGAGTAACAGACCACATTAACCTATTAAGAAAAAGCCCTGAAGGTTAACCTTCAGGGCTTTTTGGTATGCGAGGGTGTTGCAGAAAATATATACAACACTTTGCAACACTTGCAACAGCATTTTTTGTAAGTACTTGACATATACAATTTTATGAATATTATAAGTTTGACCATGCAACACTTTGCAACAGACTTATAAGTCAGGAAGTTTATGTGTGAATTGTTGATAATTGCTTGTATATCAGGAATTTAAAAAACACTATTTTTCCGACAGTTTTCTGCTTTGCTTGCAACACTTTGTAAATCTAGTTCAGGACAAGACAACACCGATATTCCTGATAGGTTGGCGGGGATATCAATATTAGCGGGGATGTCAATAATTACTTAAATTTAGTCATGATATTTTTAAAGAATAATCCGCTTAGATTTTTAGTTAATGGAATAAGCAGCATAATACTCATTTCATTTTCATCCTGTCACCCGGTACTATGAAAGTGACTGTTGTAAATCTTTCCGGGAAAAACTTGTACATAGGCGTAGCATCATATGGCGATTCAAGCGCAATAATGCAGGATGCAAGACTATATTGTTCGGAAAATCATCACGACAACAATACCATCCCTCAAATTGTAAACGCTGGCGATAGCGTTGTTATGCGACCCAGTTTATACAGTATACAGACTATTGATGTCTTAAATGTCGACTCCCTTGAAGAATATTGCAGGCAAGGAAGTACCTATGATATAACATGGAAAAGCTGGGTTAGCTTACTATCGGAAAAAGTAGATATGGAAAACGAAACATGCAGATTCGTTATTAAATAACAGCTTGTAACCACTACTCGCGCTTGTTTGCAACGAGTGTGCAAACTTCCGAGCGTTTGCAACGCAGTTCAATCGCATCCCCATGTTAAGCACTCGTCGCAGACGAGCGCAAGTTGGTGACACCGCACAGTAGTCAGAGACTACCGGCATAGTCATCCAAAGTTAAAAACTTCAGATAGCACCGTGAATTTTCATCCATTCCAGATTTCTTATTACATAATATCCCGAATAATCGGAAAATCCCACAAAGTAACCGTTCTCAAACATGATTTTTGTTAAAGCCCTCATTGTTTGCTCGTTAAGCTGCTTATTCCTTAGCTCATCATCAAGTTTTATCAAATATTTACTTATGATGTATTTGATTCCATATTTGCTTAATTCTTTTTCAATCAAAAGACCTCTTTTTATAGGAAAGCAGGAATATGGATCACATTTGGTAGAATCAATTTTGATTTGCTTATCAAAAACGCCCACTAAAAACTTTTTGAATGTTATAGATTGTCCTTTATAAATCTTTTCATAATAGTTGTGTAGCGAATAGGTTGTTGTGATAAAAGGAGACGTGGATTGTCCCTTTTGTGCGACCACTACATAAAAACGTGATTTATAATGTTTCGCTAAAATTGAAAGATATTCTTCTTTGGGTGTGAAAGTCACAGTCAGCAAAAATGCAAACAAGGCTAAGCTTTTCATGAGTAAGCTACTTTTAAGTTTTTAACATTCCCTTCCTCAACGTCGAAGACCGAATAATCAACTCCGGCTTCAAGCTTATCACTTTAGGCGTAACAGCCACTTCACTCTTCTGCATTTCATCAAAATACAAATTGGCAATGGTGCGGCCCATGTGGATGCTGAACTGGTCTATGGTGGTAATAGATGGGTTAGTCAACTCGGTAAAGGCCTCGTTGGCGTAGCCGCAAATGCCCAGTTGGGAGGGTACGTGTACATTCATATCATGCGCTACATCTAAAACACCCAAAGCAGAGAAATCAGAGGTAGAAGCAAATATGGCATCAGGCGGCTCGGGCAGGCTAAGCAATTGGCGGGTAGCCGTGGCACCTAACTCTTTTGTCCAGGCGTTTTTCATTATCAGCTCATCCACAACCGGGATGTTATGCTTTTTAAGCGCCTTGATATAGCCATCGCGGCGTTGTTTAAATATGTTCAGGTTTTGGGGGCCTTCCAGTAAGGCAATACGCTTGTAACCCTGTTCTATCAGGTGTTCAACCGCTTCCATAGACGCTTGCTCGTTATCGTTGATAACTTTCAGGGTTTCCAGCTCGGTAGCCACACGGTCAAATTGTATCAGTTGAATACCGTGGTCTATAACATTTTTTAAATGACTTATATCCTCCGTTTCAACAGACATGGAGATCACAATACAATCAACATGCTGATTTACCAACGCGTTAACGCATTTGATCTCTTTAGCTACCGACTCGTTAGACTGGCAGATAATGAGGTTATAATTCTGATTGTTGGTAATCTCTTCAATCCCGGCAATAACGTTCGAAAATATGTTCTGATTAATGCGCGGCACCACTACGCCAATGGTGTGACTTTTGCCCATACGCAGGTTGGAGGCCAAAACATTACGCTTATAATTAAGCTCTGCTGCTGTTTTATGCACCAGCTTTTTGGTCTCCTCGTTTACGTGATTACTGTTGTTAAGCGCCCGCGAAACTGACGATGCAGTAATGTTAAGCCTTTCAGCTATGTCGTAAATAGTAACTCGCTTTTTAGGTTTCATGGAATTATTACAAATATGATAAAAATAATTGCCTGCAATCGATTGCATATTAAAAAAAAGATTTAATTTCGTTGCTCAAACAGATACCCAATTAATAAATCGATAATTTTTTATAATTAATTAATATACAGCATGTTACTTTTAGGGATAGATATCGGCACCTCATCAGTTAAAGTATCGGTTGTTGATGCTGCAACGCAAAAAACGATCGCATCAGCCGCATACCCTGATACTGAGTCGCCTATAACATCTTTGCAATTAGGTTGGGCAGAGCAATCGCCCGAGATGTGGTGGCAGCAGGCGCAGCAGGCAATAGGCTTGTGTAATAGCACCCAAAAGTACGATCCTAAGGATATATCAGCCATTGGTATTGCTTACCAGATGCATGGGTTAGTATTGGTTGATAAAGAGCAAAAATTATTACGCGACAGTATTATATGGTGTGATAGCCGCGCGGTTGAACTGGGCGAAGAAGCATTTGATGCTATCGGTCATGATGTTTGCTTATCGCATCTGCTAAACTCCCCGGGTAACTTTACCGCCTCTAAACTGGCATGGGTAAAAAAGAACGAGCCGGAGATATATGCTCAAATTGACAAAATAATGTTGCCTGGCGATTACATCGCCATGAAACTTACCGGCGATATAACCACTTCTATATCGGCTTTGTCTGAAGGTGTTTTCTTTGATTTTAAGAACAACGGCATCTCTAAAGATATTATTAACCATTATGGCTTTGAAGAAAGCTTCTTCCCTGTTGTAAAACCTGTTTTCTCTGATCATGGCCAGGTAACGGCGAGCATTGCAGATAAACTGGGCCTTAAAGCAGGAATCCCGGTTGCTTATAAAGCAGGCGACCAGCCCAACAACGCGCTTTCATTAAACGTATTAAATGCCGGCGAGGTAGCTGCTACGGCAGGTACATCGGGTGTTATATATGGTGTTAGCGATGATTTGACTTACGATCCGCAATCACGGGTAAATACATTCGCACACGTAAATTATAGCGAAGAAGAAAAACGTACAGGCGTATTGCTTTGCATTAACGGCACAGGCAGCATGTACCGCTGGACCAAAAACCTGTTCGGCTCTGCAGTGAGTTATCAGCAAATGAACGAGATAGCTAACCACGCTCCTATTGGCTGCGACGGTTTGCGCATTTTACCTTTTGGTAACGGTGCGGAGCGCATGTTGAATAACGAATTGGTAGGCGTACATTTCCACCATATTGATTTGAACCTGCACACACAGGCACATATTTTCCGTGCAGTGCAGGAAGGTATAGCCTGCGCATTCCGTTATGGTGTAGACATTATGCGCGAAAACGGTATGAGCCCAACAGTAATACGTGCGGGTAAGGCTAATTTATTTTTAAGCGACCTGTTTGCACAAACGTTTGTTAACGCCACAGGTATACCTGTTGAATTGTATAAAAATGATGGTAGCGTAGGTGCAGCATTAGGTGCAGGTATTGGCGCGGGGATCTTTAACAATCCGGCAGAAGCTTTCAGCAATATGCATCCGGTGCAATTGATAGAGCCAACATCAAAAATGTTTGAGCCGGTTTACCAGGAATGGAAAGGTTTGCTTACACAGCAGCTAACCATATTAAAAGACAAACAATTACACGCAGTAAATTAATAATCCGAAATATTAAAGTAATTAACAAATAAAACTAATGGCAAAAATAGTAACAGGCGAAAAAGAGTTTTTCAAAGGGATCGGTCAGATCAAATTTGAGGGTTTAGAATCAGACAATCCGTTGGCATTTCGTTGGTATGATGAAAACAGGGTTGTAGCGGGTAAAACCATGAAAGACCATTTTAAGTTTGCAGGTGCATACTGGCATTCATTTGTAGGCAATGGTGGCGATCCTTTCGGCGGACCAACTCATGAGTTTGAGTGGGACAAAAAAGCTGATGCAGTTGAACGTGCTAAAGACAAAATGGACGCTGCGTTTGAGTTCCTTACTAAAATGAACTTGCCTTACTACTGCTTCCATGATGTGGACGTAGTTGATTATACTAATGATATTAAAGAGAACGATCGCCGTTTACAGGCTTTAGTTGAGTATGCTAAGCAAAAACAAGCCGAAAGCGGTGTAAAATTGCTTTGGGGTACTGCTAACCTATTCTCGCATGCACGTTACATGAACGGTGCTTCTACTAACCCTGATTTCCACGTGTTAACACATGGCGCTGCCCAGGTTAAAGCCGCATTAGATGCTACTATCGCTTTAGGTGGCGAGAACTACGTATTCTGGGGTGGACGTGAAGGCTACATGAGCCTTTTGAACACCAACATGAAACGCGAGCAAGAGCATTTGGCTAAATTTTTACATGCTGCTAAAGATTACGCCCGCAAACAAGGCTTTAAAGGTAATTTCTTTATTGAGCCAAAACCTTGCGAGCCTACTAAACACCAGTACGATTATGATTGTGCTACCGTGTTTGGTTTCTTACAGAAATACGATCTGTTGAACGACTTTAAGATCAACATTGAAGTTAACCACGCTACATTGGCTGGTCATACTTTCCAACACGAGTTACAGGTTGCTGCTGATGCAGGCCTTTTAGGCTCAATTGATGCTAACCGTGGCGACGTGCAAAACGGATGGGATACCGACCAGTTCCCTAACGACATCAACGAGATAACCGAATCTATGTTGATCATCCTGAAAGCAGGTGGTTTACAAGGTGGTGGTGTTAACTTTGACGCTAAGATCCGCAGAAACTCAACTGATCCGGCTGATTTGTTCTATGCTCACGTAGGTGGCATGGACATATTTGCACGTGCATTAGTAACTGCTGATGCCATCCTGCAAAAATCTGATTACGAAAAGATCCGTACGGAGCGCTACGCTTCATACGATAGCGGTAAAGGCAAAGAATTTGAAGAAGGTAAACTTTCTTTAGAAGATCTGCGCGAGTACGCTATCCAAAACGGTGAGCCTGCTGTAATAAGCGGCAAACAGGAATACATTGAAAACCTGATCAACCGTTACATCTAATAGCTTATCAGCTGAATAATATTAAAGCGTCCCGATTAATGTCGGGGCGCTTTTTTTGCTTAGGAGGCGATGCTGTCCATTTT
>CBFGNU010000189.1:0-8057 GCA_965650195.1 uncultured Mucilaginibacter sp.
CCTTATAACAATCGATTTTTATGAAAACAAAAGTTTATAAATGCCTGGCAATGGGCGCCCTCCTGCTAACGGCAACCACGGTTAGTATGGCCCAAACAGGCGAACCTGTGGAAAAAAGCAAACCAAATTCCGATTATAAACCGGCTTTTGCTGGCCAAACACGTGTAGGTAGTGTTACTACAAAAACGCCCTACACAGTTACCGTAATTAATACCGAACTGAACCTGCCTTGGGGCATACAAGTTTTGCCTGATGGTCGCTTGCTTATAAGCGGTAAATCCGGCACGATGCAAATTTTAACTGCCGATGGTAAAATTGATAAAAACATTACAGGTTTCCCTGCGGTACAATTTGCTAGTCAGGGCGGCATGCTCGATGTGAATATTGATCCTGATTTTATTAAAAACCGCATGGTTTACTGGACCTACGCCCAACCCGGCGAAGGCGGTGCTACCCTGGCAATTGCCAAAGGCAAACTATCTGCAGACGAAACCAAACTGGAAGATGTAAAGGTTATTTACGAAGCAACACCGCGATATAGAGGTGCCGGTCAGTTTGGTTCGCGTTTATTGTTTGATAAACAGGGCAACATCATTGTAAGTTCAGGCGACCGCATGGATGATGCGATACGCGTAAAAGCACAGGACCTAAGCACTACCACCGGAAAAATACTCCGCATAACCAAAGAAGGTAAACCGGTTGCCGGCAACCCTTTTATTGGTAAAGCCGGTGTTAAACCCGAAATATATGCCTATGGTTTCCGTAACCAGGATGGTATGGCTTTTCACCCCATTACCGGCGACCTTTGGGAAGTTGAGTTTGGACCAAGAGGCGGCGATGAAGTAAATTTAATAAAAGCCGGAGGCAACTATGGCTGGCCCGTAATTACCTATGGCATTGAATACAGGGGCTCAAAGGTTTATGATGGTATACAACAAAAAGAAGGAATGATCCAACCTGTTTATTACTTTGATCCTGTAATATCACCCGGCGATATGATGTTTTATACCGGTAACATTGCCGAGTGGAAAAACAACATGTTTATTGCCGGATTAAGCAGTATGTTCATAACCCGCCTTGTTATTGAAAACAATAAGGTAGTTGGCGAAGAGCGTTTATTAGCTGATAAAAGAGAACGCTGGCGCTGCATTGCTACAGGTAAAGACGGTTCTATTTATGCCGGCACCGATAGTGGTAAGCTGTATAAAATATCAAAGCAATAACAAATTTAGTAACGCGATAGGATTATCCCCCCAAATAGTTAGAACCTGTTTGGGGGGACTATTTTTTAAAAGATTTTGCAGTTTAAATATAACATCGTAATATTGCGATATAATAATGGGCGCAACACGTACAGATATATTTTCGGATGAGCAAAACCGGTTGGCGGTTATGTTAAAGGCCATCGCGCATCCCGCACGCATAGCTATACTGGAGCATATAATAAAAGCCAACGCCTGTATTTGCGGCGATCTGGTAGACGAACTGGGCCTTGCGCAGGCAACCATATCGCAACACTTAAAAGAGCTTAAAAATGCGGGGTTAATACAAGGCACTATTGAAGGGGCCAGCGTTTGCTATTGTATTGAGCCTAAAGCCTGGGCCCTGCTTAAAACAAACATGAATAGCTTTTTTGATTCGTACACCCAACCTAAAAGCTGCTGTTAAAAAAATTTGCAACCAATCATCGCAATATTGCAATAACATATTAATATACAAGTCATATGGAAACAATAAAATGGCAGGCGTTTAAAGAACAATTAAAGGCCAATATAGCCCTAACGCTACAATTTAAATATGCCGAAGACAAATGGGTAGATGCTGCCTATCATATAACAGAAATAAAGCAGGCACCTATCACCTCGGTAGACTGCGGCGGTGTAATGAATGCCTGGACCGAGATCATAGTGCAACTTTGGGAACCTTCGGGTAAATCCTCGGAAAGAGCGATGCAGGTTAGTAAAGCACTGTCTATAATAAACGTAGTTGAGAAGGCGCTTTCCTTAAACCCCAATGGTATTGTTAAAATAGAGTTTGGTAACTCCAAATTTGACACCCGCCAGATGCTGCCACAGGGTTTGCTTATTGAGGGCGACAACCTGGTGGTAGACCTTCGTCCTGACACAGTGCAATGCAAAGCTATTGAAAGAGGCGGCAGCTGCGGTACCGATGAAAAAGGCGATGAGTGCTGTTCGCCGGCCGCCGAAGTTAAGCCGAAGATCCAATTAAAAAACCTGGCAGTTTCTGCCGATTGTTGTACACCGGGTTCAGGTTGTTGTTAAATGTTAGCTGTTATTATTAAATATAAAAAGGCAATTGTTATTACCACCTCAGTTTTGGTGTTGCAGTTGATCTTCGGGTGGGATGCCAAATTTTGCATCATCAACCTTATCTGGTTATTAGTTTAAATTATATATATGAAGAAAGTTTTAGTGTTGTGTACAGGTAATAGCTGCCGCAGCCAGATGGCACACGGATATTTGAAATTTTTTGCCGGTGATGCCGCGCTGATCTACAGCGCCGGTCTTGAAACACATGGTGTTAACCCAAAGGCTATCCAGGTAATGGCAGAAGACCATATTGATATATCGAGCCATACATCCAACAATGTTAACGAATACACTGATATAGATTTTGACGCCGTTATAACTGTATGCGATAATGCTAATGAAGCCTGCCCCTACTTCTCCGGGAAGGTAGCACGCTTTCATCAAAATTTTCCTGACCCCGCAAAGGCAACAGGTTCGGTAGAAAAAGTAATGGATGAATTTAGAAGCGTGAGAAATATGATCAAAGCGTATTCTGCTGATTTTGTACTGAGGCATATCACTAATAAATAGCGCCTGTCATAAATCGTTAACACTAAGCCTTATATTTATACCAATGAATATAAGGCTGATCTTTTTTGCGCTGCTACTGGTTGCCATAACAAGTTTTAAACCACTTGTACAGCGCGAGCGTGCAGGCATTGCCGATAAGTATTTGAACGATATTGGTATAGCCAACGACCCGGACGTACTTTATGCGGAGGATTTTAGTGATGGCATAAAAAATATCACTAGTCGCTATACCGACGTTAGGAATGGGGCCGGAATGTCGACCGATAAGATTGACGTTCCCGTCGGCAGCCTATCCCCCGCTTTAAAAATTACCAATATAGGTGGCTTAAACGATGGCGGACATCTGTACAAACAGTTTAAAAACGGCTTCGACAGCGTGGTGTATCTGCGTTATTATGTAAAATACCCATTGTCTTCTAAAGGATATATTCACCATGAATCTCTGTGGTTCGGCGGATACAACCCTTCAACTCCCTATCCAAGCCCAAAAGCGGGCATATGCGGTTTAGGCGATAAGCGTATTGCTGTGGCTTACGAGCCGGTTAACACGCCGGCCATGGATACCTATGTTTATTGGGGCGATATGAAAGCAGGCGGCCGCGGCCTTTGTTATGGCAACGACATGATAAACGCCGGTGCTGCATCGCCGCAGCTGCAATGGGATAGATGGATGTGCGTGGAAGTGATGATAAAAATGAATCATCCGGTATCGGCATACAACGGAGAGCTTAGGGTGTGGCAAGATGGCAAGGAAGTTGGCCATTGGAGGCCCGGTTTCCCAAAAGGACACTGGGATGCTGATTCATGGATGAATACGCCTGCAGGCGCTCCATTCCAGGGCTTTCGGTGGCGAACGAATGAAGCTTTAAAGATCAATTATCTTTGGATCGAGTTTTTTGACGACAGATCGCCGGCGGGTACTTCTCATCACATTAAGTTTTCCAATATTGTTATGGCAAAAAAATACATCGGTCCGATAAAAAGCAGGTTATAAGTCTCGCTTACAGCGTTTAATAACCATGCCATTGCCATTATAATTGCTATATTGCACAAGCATTCCGCTTATAAACCATTACAATTAATAAATGACGTCGCCGTATAATGCATTACCGCAGAAGTTCTGCTTATACCTGTTATTATTCTGTAGTCTTCCATTTTTTTCTTTTGCAGAAGATCCCGCTATAATAAAATCTGATTCGTTATACAGAAAGGCCGACTATCGGCAGGCTATTTCTGTGTTAACAGCGCGACTTGCACTCGCTCAAAAAAACAAGGAAAATGCCGTCAAAATAGTACTCTATAATAGTTTGGGCAAAGCCTACTCGCAATTGGGCGAAAGTGTTGAGGCCTTAAAAAACTATCAACTGGCCATAAAAATGACCGAGATAACGGGCGATAAACAACGTACCGGGAAAATCCTAAAAAACATAGGCGCGCTTTACGAAGAACAAAAAAACTTCACCCAGGCCCTTTCCTATTATGATAAAGCGGAAGAGATAGCCATTGCAATTAAGGACCAATCTTTATTAGCCGACTGCTACAACAACAGGGGTGTTATTTACGAACAACAGTTAAAATACGATGATGCCCTGGCAGTTTACAAAAAGGCCCTGGCTATTTATCAGAAGCTTAACATACCTGATAGGATAGCGCTTAGTCTGAACAATATTGGCATCGTTTACAAGTTCCAGAAGAAATTCCCTCAATCACTTGAATATTACAACCGGTCGCTGATATTTTCTGAAAAGCTGGGCGACCGCTTTTTTGTGGCGGCTAACCTGAATAATATGGGGAATGTTTATGCTTTGATGAACAATTATCCTAAAGCGATAGAATTTAATACCAGGGGGTTAAAAATCGCCAAGGAAATCAAGGCAACCAATATTGTGGTAGAGGCCTATGGTAGCTTGGCAGACGACTATGCGGGAATAGGCGATCTGAAAAAAGCCCTGGAATTTAAGGATAGGTTTATCGCGGTTAAAGAGGATTACATCAATGTGGAGCGCTCGGGGCAAATGGCCGAAATGCAAGCGCGGTATGAGACGGAGAAGAAGGAAAATCAGATAGTAACACTAAAACAGCAACAGCAGATAAGTTCCCTTAATATTGCGAAGCAGCACCTGTTGCTGCAAAAAAGAAATTACCAAATATTTACCGTAACCGGCGTTGCGATTTGCCTGGTAATTTTTGGCTATTTATACAACAATCGCCAACGCGCAAGGCAGCAATTAGATAAACTAAAAGCGATATCAGATACTGAAAAACAGGAACGCACGCGTATCGCCAAAGATATACACGACGATATGGGTTCGGGCCTGTCAAAGATCATCATGATGTCGGGGATGGTGGAAGACAAAATAAAAACAAGCGATTATGGCACTAAGGAGATCATCAGTATAAAGCAAATATCCCAGGAACTAGTTGACAATATGCGCGATCTGATCTGGGTGCTTAATCCGGAAAATGCCACACTGGATAATTTGGTGGCCCGTATACGCGAGCACTGCTCAGATTACCTGGAGGGCATGTCCGTTAAAACTGAATTGGATATACAGCATGATGTGCCTTATGTTCGCATATCGCAGCAAACACAACGCAATATCTTTTTAACCATTAAAGAGGCCCTGCATAATTGCGTTAAACATGCCAATTGCGATAAAATAACCATAGGGCTCACTTTTAAAGACGGACTACTCATCGTGAACGTTACCGATAGCGGCAAAGGTTTTGAATCTGATGAATTGAAGCGTAAGGGCAATGGGTTGCGCAACATGCAGCAGCGGATGCAATCAATAGGCGGAAAGTTTACCATTAGCTCTGTTTTAGGCGTGGGTACAACCATACAAACCAGCATACAATTGGCTTAGTACCGCTATTCAAAAATGTTATAATACCACATAAGTGTAATTGATGGTATAATTAGATAGGTATAATTTTATAGCATGGCAATAAATGTAGCGATAATAGAAGACCAGCAGGACCTGCGCGATATGCTAGTTGTGCTGATAAATGGCAGTAATGGTTTTAGCTGTGCCGGTGCATTTGAGAATGCCGAGGACGCGATCACTACCATACCCTTGCTTAATGCTGATGTGGTTTTGGTGGATATTCATCTTCCCGGTCAATCGGGCATAAGCTGCGTTAGCAACCTTAAAGAACGATGCGCCCAAACGCATTTTGTGATGTGTACTTCGCTTGAAGATAACGAAAGCATATTTAATGCCCTTAAAGCAGGGGCTGCCGGTTATATATCTAAATCATCATCACCCATAAAAATATTAGACGCTATTACCGATGCCTATAACGGTGGCGCTCCCATGAGCAGCCAGATAGCCCGCAAGGTGGTTGCTTCTTTTCAGCCCGATAAAAACGCAAATACCGAATTGCAAAAATTATCGGTGCGCGAACAGGAGATCTTACAGTATCTGTCAAAAGGGTATCGTTATAAAGAGATCTCGGGCTTTCTGTTCATCAGTATAGAAACGGTACGAAAACACATTCACAATATTTATGAGAAGCTGCAGGTAAACTCACGTACCGACGCACTTAATAAAGTTTCCAAAGGTGGTATTACCTGGTAATTATTGCTCTCCCCTCAATACACAATTACAACTAAAGTGTAATTGATGCCCTGCCGCTTGCTGACTAGGTTTGAGAAATCAAAAATCACCCTTAAAAGCAAGATCATGAAAACACTAAAACAAAGCATTTATTACGCATTTACCTTTTGCACACTGTTGAGCGCAGTAAGCTGTAAAAAGGACAGCAAACCCACTGAACCGGCATTTACCTGCACAACCTGTAAAGCCACACCCGACGCCAAAGTTGAAAATAACATTATAAGCAAAGGCGTTTATAAAGGCGTAGTAGTTGGCTCAACCGGCACTATCAGCATTGATGTGTTGAACGGCGGTTCAACCATTACAGCCACTTTAGTTTTAGACGGACAAACTATTAACTTAACCTCTACAGCCGTGTGGACGAGTGGTACACCGTTATCTGCTACTTTCACCGGTGCTGCAGGCGGGCAAAATTATTCCTTTAACTTTACCGTTCAGGCTAACGGCACCAGTCCGACCACTACTTCTTATACTATTCCGGGACACCCGACCATTGCTTTTACATTGATAAAAGAAACTTCAGATAACCTGATAAAATGTTATTTGGGTACAACTGAAGGCAAAAAGAACTCGGGTGCGCTGCAAAGTTCTGTGCTTAACATTATTACTTCTGGCAAAACCAACACATGGCTTGCCCTATCAAAAGACAACGCTTCAGGCTCTATCTCTCTTACCGACGGTACAATAAGCGGCAACACGCTTAACTGTAACTGCGGCCCTAATACTACTGTTATTGGCACTGTTACCTCAGATCAGATTGACGGTACCTATAAAGGACAAGACAACCAGGGAACATTTATAGCAAAACGCACACTTTAACAGCTTTATAAACTAATTATATGAAAAAGATCAGTTTATTGCCTTTGCTGTTACTGTTAACCGCAACGCAAATTAAGGCCCAGGAAACGGTAAAAGAGTTATCCAAGCAAGCCTCTAAAGGTTATTTATACGATGTTAAAAGCATCAATAACGCGTTAAGCATCACCTACAAAATACCCGGAGAAAAAAAGAACAGCGACGCGCTTTTTGAAACCTACAGCTTTGATGCCGCGAACAAATTTATTAAAGTGGAGAACATCAATCTGGCCAAAGAAGAAAAACCGGATGTAACCGTTGCATATTTTCATGCGTATGTAGGCGGCACATCTTCATTTGATGTGTTGAGCATGAAATTAAAGCTTAACCGCAAGGAGGTGATAAAAAGCTGGAGTCACGAAAAGCAGGCTTACATAGTTAGCAAAGTGCTGAAAAACGAAGCCATCAAGCCTAAAAACGATAACGGTAAAACTTACAAAGGATATGCATCTTTTATTACCGAAACGCAGGGCACCGAGGACGATCTTTTTATCCTGGCTGCCAATGATAACAAAGACAAAAAGCTGGGTAATCAGTATTATGTTTTGAATGTTAATGGTAATCTTGAAATAAAGGAAACACCTGTTGAGCTTTCAGGTGCGCAAACCTTGGTGTATTGTGACCAGCTGCAGGACAGCAAAGACGTTGTGATGCTATTTGCCCCTGAAAAAGGTAACGGCGATGCAAGCAGCTATACTTATTTTAGATACAACCAAAAAGGTGAGTTTAAAAGTAAAGTCGC
>CBFGNU010000190.1:0-7976 GCA_965650195.1 uncultured Mucilaginibacter sp.
AACGAAGCGGTTTTTTCTGATTTTGACTGACAAGAGGAGGCAATCAAAAGGCTTGCAATGAGCAGCAGACTGTAAGATTTTAACATAGTAGGTATAATAAAAAAAGGCGCTTTAAGTTTTGCCCGATTGCAAATATATTTAAAAGATGAATTGCCTAAATATTAAATGATGGTTGTTTTAAAATAAGGAAGGGGTGCCGCCCGGCTTTATTCTGCCCAGATGTTTGTAGGCGCTTTCAGTAGCCTCGCGACCACGGGCCGTGCGCATTAAAAACCCTTCCTGTATTAAAAAAGGTTCGTAAACTTCCTCGATCGTTCCCTCATCTTCGCCTACAGCAGTAGCAATGGTTTTAAGCCCTACGGGGCCACCCTTAAACTTATCAATAATGGTAGTTAATATCTTGTTATCCATTTCATCCAAACCGTGCTCATCAACATTTAAGGCGTTAAGCGCGTATTGTGCTATGGGGGTGTCAATACTACCATTGCCTTTTATCTGGGCAAAATCGCGTGTTCGGCGCAGTAAGGCATTGGCAATACGTGGCGTGCCACGGCTGCGGCGGGCAATCTCATAAGCGCCCTCATCGTTAATGGGCGTTCTTAAAATGGATGCGGAACGCAGGATAATGGTGGTAAGCAGCTTGGCGTCATAATATTCCAGCCTTGAATTTATGCCGAAACGCGCGCGCAAAGGTGCTGTAAGCAGGCCGGAACGGGTAGTGGCACCAACTAAGGTGAATGGATTCAATGATAACTGCACGGAGCGGGCATTAGGGCCGCTCTCCAGCATTATATCTATCTTAAAGTCCTCCATTGCCGAGTAAAGATATTCTTCAACCAGCGGACTTAAACGGTGTATCTCGTCAATAAATAAAATGTCGCCGCTTTCAAGATTAGTCAGCAGGCCGGCCAGATCACCTGGTTTATCCAATACCGGGCCCGATGTTATTTTTATGCCGACACCCATCTCGTTGGCTATGATGTGCGACAGTGTGGTTTTTCCCAATCCCGGGGGGCCGTGAAGCAACACATGGTCAAGCGCTTCACCGCGTTGGCGGGCCGCTTGTACAAATACCCTAAGGTTGGCTAAAATTTTATGCTGCCCGGTAAAGTCCTCAAAAACCTGTGGCCGCAATACTTTTTCAATATCACGTTCGGCAGGAGTGAGGTGTTCCAGGTTAGGATCTAAATTTTCATTCATTGCCAACTAAATTAGTATTTTATTTTTGATTTCGAATTTCGGATGTTCGATTTCGGACTTAATGAAGGAAATTTCGAATTTCGAATGTTCAATTTCGAATTTACCATATAGCGTTGAGAGTAAGTAAAATACCTGAATGCGAAATTTAAATAATGTCGTAGAAATGAAAACGACGATATGAAAAAGAAAAAAATCCGAAATTGAACATCCGAAATCCGACATCAATTAAAAGATATTTATGTAAGCTTGATTATTAAACCCTTATTGAAAAGAAATAAATCCGAAATCGAAAATCCGAAATCCGACATCAGATCATCCTTCCGGATATTTCCGGAAAATGGCATTGATACGCATTTGTATAACGCCCAGAAAAGCCTCCTTAAAAATACCTTTTGACATTTTCGAGGTACCGGCGGTGCGGTCGGTAAATATTATGGCCACTTCTTTAACATCAAAGCCATGTCTCACCGCCGTGTATTTCATTTCTATCTGGAAGGCGTATCCCACAAACTTTATTTTATTCAACTCAATGGTTTCTAAAACATTACGCTTGTAGCATATAAAACCGGCAGTAAAATCCTGTATTTTAACGCCTGTAATAAAACGAACGTAAACAGATGCAAAATAGCTCATCAGCACCCGGCTCATGGGCCAGTTCACCACGTTAACGCCTTTAATATACCGCGACCCTACAGCAACATCGGCCCCGTCAACACAGGCTCTTCGTAAACGAAGCAGGTCCTCGGGGTTATGGGAGAAATCGGCATCCATTTCAAAAATATAATCATATTGCCGTTCAATGGCCCATTTAAAACCGTGAATATAAGCTGTGCCAAGGCCCTGTTTGCCTTTGCGTTCCTCTATAAATAACGAATCAGGATATACGTTTCTTAATGATTTTACAATCAGGTTGGTACCATCCGGCGAACCATCATCAACAATAAGGATATGGAAGTCATGAGGCAAAGAAAAAACCTTGCGGATCATCTTTTCGATGTTCTCACGCTCATTGTAAGTAGGTATAATAACTAGGCTATCAGGCACTTATTGATTTGGATAATAGGGCTATATATTTCGGCTAAAATAGCAGTTTTAACGGCTATAAAAAATTAAAAAGCAGGAACATGTTGTAACACGATCCTGCTATATAACGATAATATGGGGTTATAAATTATTAGTATCTGCAATTACTTGATTATCCGGGTCGGTAATGTAGTTACGTTCCTTAAGGCGTGGCGAAACAAATAAATACACTACAAGGAATATGCAGCATAATACTACAAACATCCAATAAAAGTCGGCACCTACAAATTGTGCAAAGAAACCACCCTTTGAAATGTTGCCATTTATTAAAGCAACAAACAGGTTGCCGGCTGCTACGGTAAGCAACCAAAGCGCGGTCATGGTGCTTTTCATTGATTTTGGTGCTTGTGTGTATGCGTACTCCAAACCGGTTATAGAAACCAATACTTCGGCTGCAGATAAAATTACGTACGCAAATATTTGCCACCAAACTGATGGATGGCCACCTGCATCAACACGTTCCTGTATCATTGCTATAATCACAAACGATAGAGCGGTTAAAGCAAGGCCCGTACCTATGCGGCGTAATGGAGTTGTTTTTAGGCCGATCTTATCAAAAAACGGATAAACAAAATAGGTGAACAGGGGAATAAATGATAGCAGGAAAACAGGGTTGGCGGTTTGTACCTGGCCTGGCAGAACAGTAAACTCAGTAAAGCCAAGGTTAATATGGCGGTCGAGTTTTGCGGCTTGTAGCACCCACTCCGAAAGGTTTTGATCCCACATGGCCCAAAAGATAGGCGCAAATATAAACACTGCCAATACGCGGTAAACAGCTTTTACGCCTTCTACTTTTTCCGGATCAAAGTTTGATTTGGCAACATCAAGCAGTGACTCACCTTTCTTTTTCTTGCCTGTGTTAAGTAAGGCATATACTGATATAAAAACAAAGTTATTTCTGTTGATGCCCGATGGCGGAACGCGCCTGTATTGTTTGCGGCCCGAAAAGAAGATTATTGTAGCTAATGCCATGAGTAAGCCCGGAATACCAAAGGCCCATTTTGCGCCATAAACGTCATACACCCAAGGGATAAGAACGGTAGATATTACTGAACCGGCATTAATGCTAAAGTAAAACCATCCGTAAACTTTTGACATTAGGCTTTCGTTAGTTTTATCAAACTGATCGCCCACGTTGGCAGATACGCACGATTTTATACCGCCCGCGCCAATAGCTATCAGCAGTAAACCAACAGTAAACAAATTCAGATTGTCGTCAAACAGCGCAAGGAAGAGGTGCCCAACGCAATACACCATAGAAATATAGAGGATGATCTTGTATTTACCGGTAAACCAGTCGGCAACTAAGCCACCTACAAAAGGCAGGGTATAGGCCAGTGTTACAAAAAAGTGGGTACTCTCGTTGGCTTTGGCCTCGGCTACTGTTTGCAGCGCCGGGTTTAATGTCGGGTTAAAGAACTGCGCCACCAAAAAGGTAGCCAATATAGAACGCATGCCATAAAAGCTGAAACGCTCTGCGGCTTCGTTACCAATAATGAAAGGAATACTTCTGGGGTATTTCGGTTTAATAGCAGCCGCAGCTGCAATTGTTTTTTCGGACATACGATCAGTTTAATGGGACGAAAATACTATTTATATCGTGAAAAAAAATTTCCTCTCAATTTAACAATTTGTTTGCTTATATCACTATTGTACAGGCTTTTTTGTAACCGGCTTGACTTCAAGCCGCGGGGTTTCCAGCGGTTTGGGGTCTATAAAAGCCGCGTCGGTTTGATTAGGCACATTCCTCATATCCAGATTTTCGGTAAGTTCCCAGCGCCCGTTGTTAAGGCGGTAGCCATTATAGGACAGGTCAGGGCCATGGGTTTCGGGCAGGTCCTTTGATCTTTTATCAGGAGGCGCCAGGTTATCAAACACAATAAGGTTCTCGCCCGGAACATACCGCAGCAGCATAGATGCGCGGCGGGTATACTGAAAAACAACACGATTGCGTTTCTTTTCCTTACTTATAAACACAGGCATGCCCAAAACAGGCTTATCATTTTTGAACGATAGCACATCTATAACCTTTTTGGTAGAGCGGTCTGTATAACCTTTCCAGCCCAGCAAAACATAATGCGGATTGACTCCCTGTACGGGTATTATACTATAATACTGCGCACCGTACCATTTGGTGTTGTCGGTAACGCTATCTTCCGGGTTTTTTATTAAGGGAGAGTAATCGTCCAGTGGATACAATTTTAAAGGCCCGCCGGTATTCATTTGTATAGCGCCGTAAAAGCGGTAGCTGCCATCGTCGTTGGTAACATGCCAGCTAAAAATGCGGAACCGGCTATCCGGCGAATAAAGCATGCTGACCGTCTTAAGCGAATCAAACTTATAAAGGAAGGAATTTGGCGTTTTAAGCGCGCTAACCAGCGTTTTAATGAACGTGTAGTTGGCGTTTTTTCTCTCTAATTCCTCGGGGTGGTTAATGACCTTATTGCCTAAACTTTTCAGGCTGTCCTGGTACATATTCAATGCGGCCAGATCCTTTTGTTGAAACTGGGCAAAGCTGTTGTAGAAAGTAAATGTCGCTAACAGCGTAATAAAGAAGGGTTTGATCACTATTTAACTGATTATATAATGTCTCTTAACGTAAATTTTCAATAACAATTGCGCTGGCCCCACCACCGCCGTTGCAAATGCCCGCCGCGCCGTATTTGCCATTATTTTGCTGCAGAACACTAAGCAAGGTAACAATAATCCGCGCCCCCGAAGCTCCCAGCGGATGCCCAAGTGATACAGCACCACCATTAACATTAACCCTTGCAACATCCAAAGCCATTTCCTGGTTATTGGCGATGGCTACAACGGAGAATGCTTCGTTTATTTCAAAGTAATCAATGTCTGCTATGCTGAGGCCCGCGCGGTGTAAAGCTAATGGTAAAGCTTTTGACGGCGCGGTAGTAAACCATTCGGGTGCTTGCTGTGCATCTGCATAGGATAAGATGCGGGCGAGTGGTTTTAAACCTAATTCAGCTGCTTTATCTTCGCTCATTAACACCAGTGCCGCTGCGCCGTCATTTAATGTAGAGGCGTTGGCTGCTGTTATGGTGCCACCCGCTTTAAAGGTAGGTTTTAATGATGCTATCTTTTCAAACTTTACCTTTTGGGGTTCTTCATCTTCTGATACAAAGATGCTGTTGCCCGCCTTATCTTTTATTTCGACAGGGGTTATCTCATTACTGAATTTACCACCAGATTGTGCCTTCAAAGCCCGTTTATACGATTCAACAGCATAAGCATCCTGCTCTTCGCGACTTATATTGCATTCCGTAGCGCAAAGTTCGGCGGCTGATGCCATATGGTAATCATTGTACACATCCCATAAGCCATCTTTAAGCAGGCCGTCGGTTAGTTGCCCGTTGCCCAGGCGATAGCCGGTGCGGGCCTTATCAAGATAGTAGGGCACATTGCTCATGCTTTCCATGCCGCCGGCTACTACAATATCATTTTGTCCTAATGCTATGCTTTGTGCAGCCAGCATTACGGCCTTCATGCCGGATGCGCATACTTTGTTTACAGTTGTTGCAGGCAGATAGGGCAGGCCGGCATAAATTGCAGCTTGCGTTGCCGGCGCCTGACCCAAATTGGCCGAGAGCACGTTCCCCATAAACACTTCCTGTACTTGCCCGGGTGATATGCCGGCTTTCTGAACAACCGATGCTATGACCAAACCACCCAGTTGCGTCGCGCTGAATGATGCCAGGGCTCCGCCGAAACTTCCTATCGGTGTGCGGGTGGCGGCTACAATAACAACTTGCTTTGCGTTTAACATATGTTAATGTAAAGCTAAAGCAAATATTTGAAAAACAGCTGCGCTATTGAGGTGGCGCGTTTCACAAAAATATATGAAACAGATGAAACGCGTGAAACGGATTTTCTGACAAGTATTTGATTATTAATATATTGTATTTTGGTGTGAAACAGAATGAAACTACTTATTCGTCAGGAAGATTAGCTATAAAAGCAGCGTAACTGGTTGAATATCAATTTAATGAAAAAAACACGCAATTCTCACTTTTTATGAAACGCTTTTGAAACGGCTTTTTTTGGTGTTTTACAGAGAACTTTAAATCTCTTGGTAAGATCAATCCGTTAAATAGTTCTTAAGAAAAAGTGTTTTTATTTCGCCTTGCAGACCAATATTTTTTACCTGTTTTTTTATTTTCTGAGGATGTTCTTTATCAAAGCTTAGGGCACTTATCTTATCCAACCAGAAAAAGTTATTTTTATAAGTAAAGTGAAACACTTTAGTGTAATAGATCCTCGATCCATATTCAATAGAAAGGGCAAAACCCTTGCTCTCGGCTTTTAATGAATTGACGGCAAATCCATTATAGTCGTCCTGGTTAGGCAACTCTATGGCTTGTTTCACCTTACCCTTAACTGTTATCTCTACTTTCCGGGTGCCGCTTTCTATATTTCTGATGTCGTAAAGCAAGTAGGTAGTTCCTTTATACAAGGCACCAGTCAACCTTAAGTTTTGAACAGTGTCCTGATTTGAATTAGCATTTGCTTTCTTTTCCGAAAAATCACGTTGAAGTAAGCCGCTACTTAATATTTTAGCTGCAAGCAGGCTACAAATGATCAACCTCGTCATATATATTTATCGGGTAAAAAATTTATTTGTAGCTTTTAAACAGACGGCGGTTTCTTACTCTTCGCCGTTTTTTTGCGCGCAAGCAAAGCCTGTTGCAGCAGGTATTCTATCTGCCCGTTGGTGCTTCTAAATTCGCACTCGGCCCATGCCTCAATCTCTTTTAGCATCTCAGGGTTTACACGTAATACAAATGCCTTTTTTTCAGCCACCTTCAGCGTTATCTAAATTTAGTTTAAATGCTATAAATACAAGGGCCGAAAAATAAGGTATCTCTGCCGCTCTTTTAATAAAAGTTACAGGAATTTTGCCCGATAAAGCTCCAAACGTAAGCCGCATCAATTCATTTTCAAAGTTATCTGCCCAAACATATTCGGCCTTCCACACAGACGGAGCCTGATAGGTAAAAACGCGCCCATCGCTCAAAATTAATTTGGTAAGCCCGCTAAGCAGTTTTTTTTCAATCGTTCCTAAAATACTTCCGTCGGCTGTTTTAATTTCAATGCCGCCATTCCATAAGTAGGTAATGCTTAACACATCATCAGTGGTTTCAAAAAAAATAGTTTGCTCCCAAAAGCCTTTGGTATAAATTTTCGCATATACAAACGCGTTATCGGTAAGTTCGTATTTCGATCTGTACCATTTGGGTTGTACTATCCAAAGCTCATTGGTTTTTAGCTTATCTATAGGGCTTAAAGTAATATATTCCATAGCTTACAATTACTGTGCAGCCGCCTGCGCTTGCCTCACCAATCTTATATGTATCCCAATAAAAGCCAATAACAATAAATGATCACCTTGTTTGGCCATGTTCTGATCAATTATAGTTATGGTCATCGGCTGCGAGTATCTGGATCTGCAGGCAATCATCATCAGTTCACTACCGTTAGCCATCCAACTCATTTTTGTTGAGAAGATGCCTCTGCCGGGCGTTTTTACAAACGACGCGGTAAAACCATCGTTCAATTCAATAGTGGTAATGCATTTCCATGCATTACGCGTGGTTTTGCCAATTACTTCGCCGTTACGCAAAATCAACATTTCTTTGCTGAACACACCCGGCTTACGCATGGTGTACGTGTTATTAGCT
>CBFGNU010000191.1:0-7953 GCA_965650195.1 uncultured Mucilaginibacter sp.
ACAACTATGCGGTTCATTACCAAACTAGGCAGCCCATGCCTGCAGAACTTATTGAAAAGCTAAAAAAGGCTGAAGCATTTAATCAGGGATACATAACCCTGGACGCTTTAGCCGACGATTACCTTGACCTGCAATGGCATAAACTCACCGCAGATGAAGCCTTAGTTACTGATATAGATAAATTTGAAGCAGACGCAACACACAGGGCTGGTATCGATATCCCGCAAGTGCCTTTGCGTTTCCGGTCAACCTACTTTAGCCATATATGGAATACAGGATACGCTTCCGGCTTTTACTCCTATTTATGGACCTCGGTGATGGCCAATGATGCCTACTACTGGTTTAAAGAAAACGGCGGGCTTACCCGCAAAAACGGCCAACGTTTTAGAGATATGATACTTACACCGGGCAATTCTATTCCGCTGGATAAAATGTTTCGCAATTTCAGAGGCCGTGAGCCAAGCGTAGAACCTATGATGCTGAGAAGAGGACTGGTAAAACAATAAGTTGAAACTTATGCAGTTGGTATAAAGAACAACTTAGTATTTTATCGCTACTTATCCTCTATAGGCAACAACGAATAGTTAAAGCTGTACATCCCCTCGTTAAATTTAAACGCGATAGTGAATTTTTGCTTTACAGGCTTACCATCAACCGTGGCGGGCTCTAAAAAAGGCAGTTTTTGTAGTTGCCTTGTTAAGGTTCTAACAAACGCGTCGTTCTGGTTGCTTTGGGCATTAAGGTTTACAATTCTTCCGTTGGTTGATATCTCGCCTTTAAAAAGTAATTCGTTGAAAGTCAGTCTTCTTATATCAACACCCTTAAAAGCGTCGGGCATCAGATCCTGTATCTGCGTGTTAAAGCTATCAAACCCATTGCCGTATTTGGCATTTACTACTTTTTTAACTGTAAACATTGATGTGCCGTTGCACATAGTCATTGACACGCGCATAGCCTCCGCCCGGGTAAAAGGCAACAGATCTGGCGCTACCATCATTATACGCGATGAGTCGGTATATGGCTCTATCATCCCGCTGCCTTTTTGAAAAACGCCATTTTTAAAATTCTCGGTTATCATTACCATTTCCTCGCCGCGAAAATTAGTATTTATAGCTTTCCAGGTACCATCCGGCTTACCGTTAACCAGTTTCCCTTTCCAAAACAGATCGCCCGGAGCGCCGCGGTAATTGCCATTGCCGTTGTCGATGATTTTGTTACCTTTTTCATCCCACATATTAATTATTTTAACATTGCTGCCATTGGCTTCAAATGTTATCCGGGGCTTATTGTTGTCATAAAAAATCTCCCACTTGCCATCGTAAGCGCCGTTTTTAAAGTTACCCTGCGCCTGCAGGTTGCCGCTTAAAAAACGTGCTATAAAAGGCCCATCCTTTAAACCATTCTCAGTATAAAAGCCTTCGCTTAACACTAGTTGAGGATTTGCACGGCTTACATCTTTTACCTTACCCTTAAATTTACGCTGGGGCATTTCCAAACGTCCGTATCGTATTATCTGTGCGCAGCTGTCGTCAACCATCTCAAAATTTTCATTTAAGGATAGGCTTACGGTATCTCTGTTAATATAGTTAATGTTGATGTTTCGGGTAACGGTATTGAATTTTATCTGCGCGTTGGCTAAAGTACCGCAAAACAGTAAACAAGTAAGTAAAGTATAATGCTTCATTTGGAGTGGCCGATTAGGTTTTTGGTCTACGCAAATTAGTGATAATTATCTCCCGCTGCAAACGTTCCTCAATGGTTTTTTCAGGACGGGTCAGTGTTCCAAATTCTTTTTTTTGGGTGTTCCAAACTGTTCCAAAAGTACCCAAAAACCCAAAACCTCCACAAGTTGTTGATTAAAAGAGCATTACACCATATTTACGGCTAATCTTACTGACTTATAAGTAGTTTCAAACTGTTCCAAAGTGTTTCGCCCTTAAATGTTATTATATTGACAAACAACTACTTAAGTCCGTCAACAAAAAATTAATTTTCTAAGGCTTTATATTTTTTGGAACACCGGCGTGGTGCAACCACCGTGTCAATATTTAAAGTAATATAGCGGCAGGCAACATTTATACCTATATTAGCTTTGATGAACAGGCTGCCCGGTTATTTTTATTTGTTTGTGCTTTGCATCGCCCTTTCATCATGCCGCCCGGCAGATGATAACAATTCCAAAACTGTTTTCAATTTAAATTTAGACGAGGGCCTTACTTCTTTAGATCCCGCTTTTTGCCGCAACCGCAACACCATCTGGATGGATAACCAGTTGTATAATGGGTTGGTGCAGTTGGATGACAGCCTGCAAACCATCCCGGCCATAGCCAAAACCTGGGAGATCTCTGCCGATGGGCTGATCTATACCTTTCGCCTCCGTAACGATGTCTTTTTTCATGATGATCCGCATTTTCAGGGCGGTACTGGTCGCAAAGTAACCGCTGCTGACTTTGCCTATAGTTTTTCAAGGCTGATAGACCCAAAGGTGGCCTCGTCCGGCTCGTGGATCTTCAGTGATAAAGTAACCGGCAAGGAAGCCTTTGAAGCAGTTAACGATTCTACTTTTCGAATAACATTGCGGCAGCCCTTCGCGCCCTTTATAAGTATGCTTACGGCACAATACTGCTCGGTAGTGCCGCACGAGGTGGTTGAGTTTTATGGGAAGGATTTCCGCAGTCACCCTATAGGCACGGGGCCATTTAAGTTTAAATACTGGAAAGAGGGCGAGACCCTGGTTCTGCTGAAAAACGAAAACTACTGGGAGCGCGATGCATATGGGAAGCGACTCCCTTACCTGGATGCAGTGCAGGCCGGTTTTATTGATGATAAGCAAACCTCCTTCCTGGAGTTTATGAAGAAGAAGCTTGATTTTCTAAATGATATTGACGGCAGCTACCGCGATGACATCCTCACTAAAACAGGTCACATCACACAAAAATATGAAGGCAGGTTTAAGCTAAGCACCGGCCCTTTTTTGAATACTGCTTACCTGGGGATGCTTGTTGATACCAGTCTGGCTATTGTTAAAAATTCACCATTACGGAAGCTTAAAGTAAGGCAGGCCATTAACTGCGCCATAGATAAACGCAACCTGATTAAGTACCTGCGCAACGGCCTGGCCACCCCCGGCGAAGCCGGATTTATACCCAAAGGCATGCCCGGTTTTGATGGCGAAAAAGTGGAGGGTTACGACTATGATCCCGCCAAATGCCGCCGCCTGCTGGCCGAAGCCGGTTATCCCAACGGAAAAAACATGCCGGTAATACAGCTTAACAGCACAGTGGCCTACCATAACCTGATAGAGTATGTGCAGGGCGAGCTTGACCGCGCGGGTATTAAAACCAATGTTGAGGTGCTGCATGGTGCCAGCCTGCGTGAAATGATTGCAAAAAACGGCATCAACTTCTTTTATGGCAGCTGGATAGCCGATTACCCTGATGGTGAAAACTACTTATCTGTATTTTACTCAAAAAATAAGATCCCCTTTGGGCCCAATTACACGGGCTTTAACAACAAAACTTTCGATCGATTGTACGAGTCATCCTATCACGTAAAAGATGATGCACAGCGCCACACCATATACCAAAAAATGGACAACCTGATCATGGACCAGGCGCCCGTGGTTGTTTTGTATTATGATAAGCGCGTTAACCTGTATCAGAATAACATATCGGGCTATAGCACGAATGCGCAAAACCAGCTTACCTTAAAGCGGACGCGGAAGAATAACTTCTGATACTACATAGACACCAGTGTAGTTACGCTTAACGGAGCCAAATTGATACTGAAGCTGTTACCAGGTATAGTAAAGTTGCTGTCTTTTAAGTTGCTGTTGGCATCGGTATAATAACGGTTAAATCCTGTAGTAGTAAGGCCGGTTATGCCAATTGGCTGCGCCACCATTGTGTTATTTTGGTTGATGATGACCACCACCAGTTTTGATCCGCTCTTATATGCCGTAACAAAAACATTTGTCTGCGGTCCGGGCGTTGCTGATATCTTACGGTAACCCGGGCGCACCCATTTGCTGTATTGCGCCATTACATATCCCCGTTTGGTAGGTACGTCAGCAGTTTCACTTATCAGGCCATAATAGCGGCTCATGTACCACCACACATACATGCTGTAACCGGCGTTCATGCAGTCGTGTAACTCTTTCGCAACACCCAGGGCACCTATCCAGCCGTTGCCATCGTCAGTATTGGTATAATGTTCGGTCATCCATATTTCCTTACCCGGCGTAAAGGCGGTTGGCGTGGCACCGTAAATATGGCCCGCCAGGTAAGTTGTTTTAGCTGCAGCTGCCGGATTAGCTAAATAAGTATTAAGATAAGTCTGGCTCATATTAAAGGGCTCAGGCGCCATAACCGGTGCACCTAAATTATCGCCCTGGGCAGCAACAAAGTCGGCTACTTCTTCGGCTGTCATCACCATAGATTCGTAATCTACCATAATGTTAGGTTCGTTTGTAGGGCTAATGGCGGTAACGCCACCAACAGCAGCAACGTAACTGCTTAAAAATGCCGCGTATTCTGCATATGATGTCGTTTTCAACTTCCCACCAATAGTATTGCCATTAGTTTTCATGTAGGCTGGGGCCGACCACGCAGTAGCAATTACTTTAGCGCCAAATGACTTTGCCGCATCAATGGTTGGCTTTTCAGCGGCAAAATCCGCTGCTGAGTTGGGAATACGCACACGTACAACACTCAGCCCTAACCCATCAACGGGCGAGAAGAGTTTTTGTCTTTGGGCAGCGGTAAGGTCGCCCCGCCATTGCAGAATACTTGCGCCACCAAAGCCGCTTATGTTTTGTTGTAATGTATTGGCATCAACGGTTGCTATACCTGTCGCGTTGGCTGCAACGCTTACCGCGCCGCCTAAAACCATTTCGGCCGGTGGTGTGGGTCCGGGATCCGGTGTTTTTGATTTTTTGCAACTAACAAACAGGGCCGCAGCAAGCAGCATTAAAGTGAAAATCTTCTTCATTAATATTAAGTATAATCGGGGTTTTTCTTTGAACGGATGATTGGTTCGGCGGTAAATATATGTAGAAATGTCACCGTGTAAAAAAAAAGATACGAAAGCGATTGCGTAGAAAATTTTGCTATAAAAACACCGCGTTTGCCGGCGTTCCCGGCCTTATTACATCACCATTGGGTATATTAGCATTACCAATTAGCTGCATATATGCAGTTATAAACCCTTTAGCAAAGCGGCATTGCCATTTATTTAAAGCACTAACCACACTATTTACATAACCCATGGAGAACGAAATTAAAAAAGAATTGGAGGGCATTTCCCGCCGTAAGTTTTTGGAGTCGACAAGTAAGGTTGCCGCAGGTACTATCCTGTTAAGCGGGTTTCCGACTATTGTTCCATCATCAGTATTTGGTAAAAGTGCACCCAGCAATAAAATTAATGTGGCCCAGATAGGTTGCGGTCGCATTGCCCGGGTGCATGATCTGCCATCGACACTAAAAATAGCTGATGCGCGCATTATGGCTGTTTGTGATCTGGATAGCAAAAGGGTAGATAGCACCAAAAAATTTATTGAGGATGAATATGCCAAAAGCACCAATAAGGATAATTACATGGACGTTAAAACCTATAGTAATTACCGCGACCTGCTGGCCAATAAAGATATAGACGCCGTTATGATAAGCACGCCCGACCATTGGCATGCTCAGTTAGCTGTTGAGGCGGCTTTGGCCGGTAAACATATTTATTGCCAAAAACCTACATCATTAACCATTGAGGAGGGCCGCCAGATGAGCGATTTTATTCGCAAAACCGGGGTGGTTTTTCAATTAGGCAGTCAACAGCGTTCCAACGACCCGTGGCCGCAGTTTAAACGCGGCTGCGAATTGGTGCGTAATGGTTACATAGGTAAACTGCACACCATTAAGGTTGGTTTACCGGGTGATCCTGCCGGCGGTAACGCCACAGAAATGCCTATACCGGCTAACTTCAATTATGAAATGTGGCTGGGCTCAACACCGTATGTGTATTATACCCAGGATAGGGCGCATTCGCAAAATTCGGTAACATCCAGACCGGGATGGTTACGCTGCGAGCAGTTTGGCGCCGGGATGATAACCGGTTGGGGTGTGCATCATTTGGATATTGCGCATTGGGCAATGGATACCGAGTATTCAGGACCATTATCAGCCGAAGCCACTGCTGAGTTTCCGACCAAAGGGTTCTGGAACGTGCATGGCAGCTTTGAAGTAACCATGAAATACAAGAACGATGTTAATGTGATTGTTAGCGGGAAATTTCCAAACGGACTACGGTTTGAAGGTACCGAAGGGTGGATATTTGTATCGCGCGGCGATGAACCGGTAACAGCATCTGATCCTGCTTCGCCTAAATCGCCTGCTTTTGAGGCAAGCAGTGCTGCCATAACAAATGCCGTTATTAAACCTAACGGAGTTAAGCTTTATTCCAGCCCTGAGCAGCACAGAAACTGGATTGAAAGTATCCAAACCAAAAAACCAAACATTAGTCCGGTTGAAGTTGCGCACCGCTCCTGCAGTGCTTGCTTAGTTGCGCATGCTGCCATGAAACTGCCACGTAAACTGGTTTTTGATCCGAAGAAAGAAAGGTTTGAAAACGACGCCGAGGCGAATAAATTATTATCGCGCCCGCAACGTTACCCTTATGGGACGAGCTTTATAAAGGCGTAGCATTTGATCTTAAAAAAGGAAAGGCCCTGGTTAATATCAGGGCCTTTCCTTTTTAGATTGTTTTCTATTACTTACCTGCCTTAGCCATTTCCAAAGCTGCAGTTGTGGTGTAGTATTTAGTTATCATATTAGGCACTTCCCAGGCAGGCATGTTCTTGTTTTTAAAGTACTCTAAAAACTTTTCCATTACACGGGCAAAGTGCGCTTCGTGGCCTTCCTTAAAGCTATCAGGAATGGTTACCCACCAGCCGTTCTTTACTTTTTTAAGCTCGATACCAGGATATTTTGCCTGCAATTTTTCTATTTGCTGTTGTAATACCTGCTCCGTTAAAGGCGATTGCCCGGCTACTTGCTCAATGTAAAGCTCGGGTTTATATTTCTGCTCCGCTCCTTGCTTTATTACCAGGTTGGCCCTTGTGCCCCGCATAACAGAATTGTGCGTATCGCCTGTACCTTCTGGCGCTTTGTAGTTCCATCTTACAGATACGCGTGCGTGTACACCATTGATGGTATAATTCATCTCGCCGTTTGAGAAAACTTTAAGCACGCTGTCTTGCACTACGTCCTTTTTTAAATAGTCGGGAAAGGTATTAGCGCCCGTTATTGTTTTAAACTGGCTAAGGGTCATGTCAGTTGGCCATCTTTTTGCCGCAAGCATTTTAATGCCGGTAGTATCAATGGCTTTTTCCGGAAAACACTCCCACTGCACAAGATCTACCAAATGGGTGGTAACATCAACTATGCCCTCCCCCTGCTGGGCAACATCCATAAACCAGGGTGGCCTAACCAATACCTTGCCCGATACGTATTTGTAAAAATAATGCACACTCTCTTTAGTAACGGCGGGGTTCTCGGCAGTCCCCTGCTCCAATTTGCCGAAAACTTCGGGCAGCATAGAAAGCTCGCGCTGTAAAATGGTGGTTATCTCGTATCGTTCGGTCATTATATCATACAACAGCACGTTATTCTTTTTTGCGGACTCAAAAGCGCTTTTTAAAGTTTCAAAACCTGCACGGTTAATTACCATCGGTTTATCAGCCAGCACATTTAAACCCGCATCTACCGATCTTTTTATATAGCTTGCTTTCTTCTCATTGTTCCCGGCCAGTACCACTACGTTTCCTTTTTTCTGCGTTATCATTTCATCGAAGAAATGGCTGCCAATAAAGATCTTTTCTTTCCAGTCAGTAGGGTTCTCGGCGCGTTGGTTATAGGCTGATATCCTATCCATATGCTGCTGCAGATCATCTCCCTCCGGGGCGTA
>CBFGNU010000192.1:0-7940 GCA_965650195.1 uncultured Mucilaginibacter sp.
TGGCAACGAGAATAATGTAAAGATAGACATGGATGAAATAAAGTTCCCTGTTTTCGCCCCGTCGCCATTAACAATGCCTTGGTACCTGAACACAGACAGCACATTGCTCAACAATTCAAAGACAAAAACAGAACAGGCAAAAGCGCTCTCGCTTTACAAAGGGGAGGGGAACGTGCTTAAAGAAGTAAATATAAAAGCAAAAAAGATAATTAAAGGGTCAAAAAACCTTAACGGCCCCGGCGAGGCCGATTTGATAATTGATGAGGAAGAACTGGCAAAAGCTAACAAAATGACCTTGTACGATTTGCTAAAACAAAAAATAATCGGACTAACAGAGCGGGGAAGATGGACGCCCGCACCCAATGGCCCGACTGCTCCAATGACTTGGGTCTTAAATTTCAAGAAGCTACACTTTGTGTTCGACGGAATGGATCTGGAATATTTTTATCCTAAGCAAGGTCTAGAGCAACGATATCAAACCATTAAGCTTTATTTAGATTATTTCACTGCCGAAGATATTACGGGCATCGAGTTGCTGTGGAGTGATAAATACGATACAAGGTATGGGATGAGTTATTTACCTACGCCGAAGTTTGGAAGCGCTCCACAATATCAGGTTGATGCCTGGGTGGAAATTACCACCCGCTCAAAACATGGGCCGTTTATGCAGGTGGTACCAGGTACGTATTTATACAAAACTTTGCCCTTTACGCTTGCTAAATTGTTTTACCGCCCGCGTTATACGGCCAATAACCATGATAAGAGTATGGGTACGGATCTACGCTCAACCCTACATTGGGAACCCAATGTAGTAACTGATGCTGCAGGCAAGGCTACCATATCTTTTTTTAGTGCGGATAAGGCGGCAAATTATACGGTAATAGTTGAGGGTACGGATATGGATGGGCAATTAGGCTCTACAATACAAAAATTAATAATAAAAGCTCATAATTGAAGTCCTCACCCTAAATGATCAATTATAAACATATCATAAGTTGCCTATTGTTATCAGCGTTTTTTCTGCCGGCCAGGTCACAGTCGTTTTTTAATGTAGATAGCCTAAAGGAAAAGGTAAGATTATACGGCATCAAAAAGCAACGCACTGTGCTGTTTGTCCATTTTGATAAAACCATTTATACCAATAACGATAATGTATGGTTTACGGCCTATTTACATGGGGCGGTTAACAAGGCCCGATATAAAACCTTAGCATTAATGTTGGTTAATGACGATGACAAGTCGGTAATTTTGCAGGACAAATTTGTTATAAAAAATGGCAGCTCATTTGGTAATACTGTTATACCCGATTCTGTCCGTGGGGGAAACTACACGTTTATAGCTTATACCGATAATATGGTTGATGGGCATATAGATGTTGTGTTTACACAATCCATAACCATAAAGAAAGCGGGTAATAATACGGCAACACCAATAGGAAATGCAGCAGAAAAAACTGTTTCAATCACAACAAACATCCGTTTTTATCCCGAGAGCGGGAGCATGGTAAATAGTTTACGCGGCGTAATTGGCTGGGAAGCTAAAACTCCAACCGGAGCCCCCCAAGCTTTAACCGCAATGTTGTATGACGGGGATAAGGTAATTGATACAGTAGAACCGGATTTGACAGGGCAAGGTAAGTTTATGCTTAAACCCGCTTATGGCCATAACTATTATTTAAAACTGTACAATGGGGGGCAAACCATTTACAAGCTGCCGGCTGTGTTAGCACAAAGCGCAGCTATAGCACTAAAAAAAGCCGTTGTTAATGATTCATTGTTTGTAACGATCAAAAACGTTACACGTCAAAAGCTATACATAGTCTGCCATAACTACGGCAATACTTTTTTTGTTGTTCCTATATCAGCAGCTACAGAAAGCAGTATAACTTTATCATTGACCAATGTGCCGAAGGGTTTAACGCAACTTACATTGGTAGATAGCGTTGGTCGCCCTTATGCAGAGCGAACATTTTTTGCCCATTATAACCGTAAGGTGGTCCCGCAAATAACTACAGATAATAACACCTACACTAAAAGACAAAAAGTTAATGTAAAGATAAGGCTCGCCGGAAGATCAGATACCGGAACGGTGTCAATTGCCTGTGTTGAGGAAAAAAGGATCGAACCAAAAAAACAGCGTAAAATAGATGACTATGTATATCTTCAGAACGATTTGGAGAACGCCGCGACAGATCCTGCATCGTTAGAAACAGAATTGCTTATAAAAGGCTGGAAACGATATACATGGGCAGATGCATTGCAAGCTAAAGTCACGGATACCGCGCATATATATGATCATATAGAATTTAAAGGCAGGGTTTACCGAAACGACATGGAGCTAAAGCAACCCGTAGCGGTGATCAACCTGAATAAACCTACTGCCAGGTTCACAACTTTTGCCAACGGCGTTTTTTCGTTGAAGGATTCTGACCTGGTATCACCTGCCGGGAAAAAGATAAACTTTGCTGTTGATCAACGCAACAGCAAGCAATACCGGGTATTTCTATTAGACCCCTACCTTGAAATAAACGAAAAACTGAAGGACCGTTTTCGGCCGCAGCAGTATGCCATGGCGGCTTATGACAATTATAGCCCCTTACCTGCTAACTCCGGTATTGTACTGTCCGAGGCCAATATCAGATCACCTAAGGGCAAAGGTATAATAGCTAATATTTGCGGTGATTATGTGTGCCTTTATGATATTTTGAATTGTCCGAATCATCGCGATGACCCAAACAACAGGCCCGGCGTAAAAGGAGAGGTTTATTATATAAACGGCAAGAAAAATACATACCCCGGTTGTGGCGGTATCAGTGAGCATGGCTTTGCCGGGATATACGAAGCGGCAGAATTTTATCCCGCGGACTATGAAATGAAGAGCCCCCTGGGAAACGAATATGTATCCACCATTTTTTGGAAGCATCAGCTAAAAGTTTCATCAGACGACGATGCCGTAGTGTCTTTTTACACAAGCGATATAACCGGAAGGTTCAAAATAATTGTACAAGGAGCAGCCGGCAAAGATGTTACCTACGGCGAAGCGAGCTTTGAAGTTAAACCTGACGATAAAAAAGTGCAATAATGTTAAGGTCATTATACATATTCTTTCTGTTGATAGGACCACCCCTGTCTTTATCCGCGCAAACAAATAATGTTATGCAGGATAGCGTAGAACGTAAAATCAAAGTATACAGCGCCGGTAATAAATCGTCTGTGTTATTTGTACATTTTGATAAAACCGTTTATGCAAACAATGAGAACGTGTGGTTTACGGGTTATCTGTTAAATGCCGAGGACGCATCTATGTACAATACAATGTCGGTAGCTATGGTTAACGATCTTGACAGGACTGTTGTTTTAGAAAGCCGTTGTGTAATGACCAACGGTATAGCTTTTGGAAAGGCAGTAATACCTGATTCTGCACCGCCGGGCAATTACACATTTATTGTTATTACCAACCTGCTGAAAAACAAACAACCCGATATTGTATATAAAGCGCCTGTAACCATACGCTCGGCAAACGAACCTGAGTTTGTGGCCACGCTTAGCGCTGTTGATACATCAGTGAGCTTAGCTCAACAAAAGGTGATGCTGAACGTGAATTTTAACAATTTGCCTTCCTCACTAAAAAAAGGTGTACCTGCGCCGGAATTTCAGATAAACTATTACGTGGGCGATGCTTCCCGCCCGGTTGTAAAAGGTTTTGGAAAAACAAAAGGCGGTGTTTATAATTTTTCAATCCCTTCCGTAGCATTGATAGAAGGTAACAGCAAGTTATCTGCGCAGGTATGGTACCAAAACAAATCTACAGAGCTTAGCATCAATTTACCTGCGCGCAAATTAAAACCGACAATAAAATTTTATCCCGAAGGCGGCAATTTGGTAAGCAATCTGCAAAGTCGCGTGGGTTGGCAGGCTAAAACAGCCACCGGTGCACCCCTGGGGGTAACCGGATTTCTTTATAAAAACAACACAGTAATTGATACCATAACTACTGACGCTAATGGCGGAGGAGTTTTTGATTTAACGCCTTTAGCTGGTACTACATATTCAATAAAGCTATACGGACACACAGATACAGTATACTCGCTTCCGCAACCAATAGATAGGAGCCCGATATTATCGCTGCAAAACGGATTGGTTAATGATACGTTACTGGTTACAATAAAAAGTTTGCAAAATCAGAAGGTATATTTAATAGGTCACAATTTTAACGAAGTGTTTTTTAACACACCGGTAACTTTGCAGCCGGGTTATAAACGTTTGGCTTTTGTTTTAAGGGATGTACCTGCCGGTATTTCACAATTAATATTGCTTGATAGCACCGGGCGACGACTTGCCGACAGACTATTCTTTTCGCACTATGGCACACGTCCGATCGTTAATATTACTACCGATAAACCTCAATATGCCACCCGTCAAAAAGTTACAGTCAAGTTAAAACTTAGTTCGCCTGATGCTGAGCAAGCCGACGTGTCAGTAGCCGGTGTTCAGGCAAACCGTGTAGCGGCTAACACGGCTAATAATATAGCAGACTATTTTTACTGGAAAAACAAATTACCGGATGTGTTATTACCGGATGATCATTCGCTTCAAAGCAAAGCGGCCAAAGAGCAACTTGAAGCCCAGTTATTAGTTAACACCTGGGGAAGATACAACGATACGGATGTTATTACGGTTGTCCCTACAGGTTTAGCGCCACAATACAGCGACATAGCTTTTACCGGCAGAGTTACGTATCTGGGCAAGGCGCTTACTAAACCTGTAACGCTTTTTAATACCGCCAACCCGTCCCGGCTGGTTACTACAGACAATGCCGGAAAATTTGTATTGGTTAATGATGATCTCAAAACAGACTCTGCAGCTCAGTTGATTTTTATGGTATCTGATGATGACGCTAAAAATTACGGCATCTATTTAAGTGATGCTTATAGCACAAACAACCAGCAATTGGCAGCTGGCCTGGCGCCCCATAGTTTAAAAAATGCGCAAGGTAGTACGCAGTATTTATATTTGCCGGATAAGAAACATGCCATTAAACTAAAAGAGGTTAATATAAAAGCTCAGAAAGACGATCAGTTTTACGGTACTTTAGGCGGTGCTGAAATAAACAACCAAAGCAGTACGTCATTTAAGGGTAGTATCAGGAACGGTGACGGAACGGTTACCAATTTCACTAACGTTTTAATATTTAAAGATCAGAAACAAAAATATGTGCTCCGGGTAAATGGCATTCAGCAAAAAATGCCGACGTTTAAAATAGACTTAGCGCCAATTACAGAACCACAATACTTATCCACCCTGTTTTGGAAACATCAGCAAAAATTACTGCCCGGTATTGAAACAGAGATCACATTTTATACAAGTGACATAACGGGCGATTTTAAAATAATTGTACAGGGAAAAACAGCCAGTAGTGTAGTCTATGGTAAGACATCCCTTAACGTAATTAAATAAAATATGACAAAAACACATTTATTAGCATTCATCCCTTCTATACTGCTTTACGGTTTTTGCACTGCCCAAACTCCTGTGGTAAAACAATCTCCGGCAGGGGTTATTATCGACGGCAATAGCGCCGAGTGGGGTAAAGACCTTTTTACTTTAAATGGAAAGGCTAAACTTAGTTATATTATAAGTTATGATAAGGATAACCTTTTTGTTGTGTTAAAAACAAATGATGGTGCCAGGCAAAGTAGCATATTGGGTGCCGGGGTTACTTTAAGCATGGATACGCACGGCAAAAAAAAGACGGAATACGCCATTACATTTCCGGTAGGAGAGAAAGGCGACAGCCAGGAATACTTAAATCTTTTCCCGGAGCAAATCTCGGCTCAGGCAGCCCTCTCAAAGAACCGAAAAATAAAGGTGGCCGGATTTAAAGATATTACTGATGAATATTTAAGTACGGTAAACCCCTTTGGCATTAAGGTGGGGATTGGTTATGATGAAGCCGGCTATCTTGTTTACGAAGCCGCCATCCCGCTGATTTTGTTTAAAGAGAGTTTGGCAACTAAGGAGCTTGCCTTTAATATCAAAGTAAACGGCCTCGAAAAAACCAAACAAGCACAGGCGATAATAGTTTCCAGAAGTAATGCTGCTAACAATAACCCGGGACAGTCACCAGGTGGTAGTTTTGGGGCCACCGCTGGCATGGTAGAAGAGTTAACGCCTACGGTAGATTTTTGGACGAAATATAAGATGGAGTAAGTATACGCATCAGATCCAATAGCAAGGCAAGGGGTATCACTATATTCAAGAAATACGAGCCATCCTGCAAAGGGTGGCTTTTTTTGTTTAAATGTGTTTTGGAATACATTATTATGCAACGCGCCGGTGCTAACTTCTTTGCACCCTTCGACATGAAAAGCAAAGCTTTTTTATTATAGGATGCCATAATCGGTATTAACTGTGGCATACCAAAATAGCGATCTAAAAAACTGACTTAAAAGTACTTGTGGATGTTAAGTATTTGTATTTATATTTATAAACCAATTATATAACCTAATTTTTCATTATCGCATCAACCACTCTCTAAAATCACTTTTTTACATAAACGCTTTTTTCGCAATCGTTTTAGTTAACGCATATGTTAAGAGATCCCTTTAATTATTAAATACATTTTTATTATAAAAATATTTGTTGGCCAACAAATGAAGATGCTTGCCTTCGGTAAAACAGGATAGGGAAATGCCGCAACCCGATAATAGAGGCAAAATTATCTAAACTTAAAATGAAGAAAATGTTAAAATTGGAGGGCAAAGACATGCTCAACAAAGAACAATTGAGAGAAATTAAAGGAGGCTACGGTGGCGGTGGCGGTGGCAGCCCATGTGACATTCAACCAGGTGATTGTGACCCTCAATATGGATACTTTTTTGCGGACAATTGGGGTTGTATTGGCGGTACCATGTATTCTTGTACGTATCTCGGCTACCCTTGGCAGTGGCATTCATAAATTCTAAAAGAAGCCGCCTACACATCGGCGGCTTCTTATTCTTCCCAAAATATCTAATGATAAATCTCTTATTCAATACACATTGCGTTTATCACTCTTCATATTCTTTTTGTGTTTAATTTTCACCGCCAGTGCGCAGCGCGTTCCAGCCAAGCAATTAGCCAGCGGTATATCCGCGTTGTCGGCACTCCGCGAGCTTAAGCCCATAGAGAAACTCTACCTGCAAACAGACAAACCCTATTACATCCAAGGCGATACTTTAAGGTTTAAAGCCTATTTATTAGATGCCGATTACCTTAAGGCATCCGCCCGCAGCGGTTTGCTATACGTAGAGTTGGATGACGCGGCAGGCAAACCCGCAAAACGCATAATGGTGCCGGTAGAGAATGGGCTGACATGGGGAGATATAGTACTGGACAGTGTAGAAATACCACATGGTAATTACACATTGCGGGCCTACACCAACTGGATGCGCAACTTTGGCGAAGATTACATATTTAAGAAAAACATCAGCATATCAGCAGCCAATAACCCCATACTCATCAACGCGGCTTTTAAACAGGCGGGAGATAAAATGGAGGGCGAATTATTGTTCAGCAACCTGGACGGCAGGATACAGGCTTTTAAGGATGTCGACTTAAAAGTGATGAATGGCAAAAAAAACCTCTCAAAAAATAAGCTAACAACCGGCAACGACGGCAAGATCCAATTTAACTTTACAATACCTAAGGATGTGATCACCCCATCCATTAGCTTAACAGCACAGTTCGCCGGAAGCGGTGAATTGGCTGTCCCCGTAAAAATAAGCCGCCCCGAAGAGACAGATGTGCAGTTTTTACCTGAAGGCGGTAACATGGTAGCTGGTATTGCTGGCCGGGTGGGCATTAAAGCATTATCTGCCGATGGCAAAGGAACAAACATAACAGGCAAACTATTTAACAATAGCGGAGAGTTGGTATCACAATTTGGTACCATCCATGCAG
>CBFGNU010000193.1:0-7882 GCA_965650195.1 uncultured Mucilaginibacter sp.
CGCCGGCGTTATCACTTTTTTGCACCTTCTTTTCCTCGTACTGGTTAAAAAACATAGGCGGCCGGTTAAACTGATAGAACGCAAACACCAACACCCCTATCAGCAAAATGCAAAACTGCATAGGTATTTTGATCAGCCCGTTCATGATAAGGCCCATCCTGCTTTGCCCAACGGAGCTGCCGGTTAAATAACGCCCTACTTGGCTCTGGTCTGTACCAAAATAAGATAGCTGCAAAAAGAAACCGCCTATTATGCCGCTCCATATATTGTAACGATTGTTGGGATCAAATTTCCAATCTATCACATTCATGCGGCCCAGTTTGCCGGCCAGTTTCAGCGCGTGACCAAAGCCAACGTTTTGAGGCAGCAGCGCAACTACCATAGCCCCGGCTGCAAACATCCCCAAAAAGATGATGCTCATTTGCAGCAGTTGGGTGTATGATACCGCCTTTGTGCCGCCGTAAACGGTATAGAAAATCACTAATCCGCCTATAAACAGGGTAGTGTAAGTAGTATTGATATTAAGAATGGTTGAAAGGATGATAGACGGCGCATAGATAGTAATACCTGTTGAAAGCCCACGCTGCACCAAAAAAAGAAAAGCTACCAATGAGCGCGTCTTCAGGTCAAATCGCTGCTCAAGGTACTCGTAAGCGGTATAAACTTTAAGGCGATGAAAAATGGGGACGAAGGTTATACAGAGTACGATCATGGCCAGCGGCAGCCCGAAGTAGAACTGCACGAAGCGCATCCCGTCTGAATAAGCCTGACCGGGAGCTGAAAGGAAGGTGATGGCGCTGGCTTGTGTAGCCATTACCGAAAGCCCTATATGATACCAGGGAAGGGATCGCCCGCCTACAAAGTATTGATCAATGTTTTTGGTAGCGCCGCTCTTCCATATACCATAAACTACTATGGTTAGAAGGGTAACGACGAGAACGATCCAGTCTATTACGCTCATCTATAGTAGAGCGTGATGAGCGAGAACATGATGATAAGGAATACCAGCCAAACTATAACTACACCATAAAACTGGTTCCAGCTACGTATAAAGGGTGGTAATTCAGTATCAGACGTGTTTTTCATGACCTTTAACGAAGGTTCTCAGGAAGAACCCGGCGAATAACAGGCCGGTAACGCCTAAACCAATTGTAAAGCCGATGCTAACGCCGGTAACTACACCAATAAATAAACCGGTTAACATTGCAACCAGGTAGTAAATAGAATAGAAATTATTGTCTTCGTGTTGTTTCATGTTGTTATTATGTAGTAGGGCAAAAGTAATTGATTATGCGGTGTATAACAAGCTAAAATTTCAATTGTAACAGGCTTCTTATTTAATTAGGTTTTCCTATCAATCAATCCTTACTTAGGCTTACTCAACAAATTCACAAACAACTTGTAAGCGCCCGGCACACCGGCAGGCAGCTCCCTAAAGAACACCAGCGAGGTATATATAAAGCGGCCCTTACCGTAATCGCCTACTATTAATGAGCCTGGGTTTGGTTGTTCGCCCGGATCATTCATCTGTAATATGCTTTTGTACTGTGGATCAATATTGCTTACAAAATACAGTCCGCGCTCCTGGATCCATCCTTCAAAATCAGCCTGAGTAATTTTATTCGGGTAGTTCAGCACAGGGTTAGTTGGGTCAAGGAAGGTAACGGCCGCGTTCTCATCAGTAACACGCTGGTTAACCGGACGGAATGGATACGGACCAATATTCGGGGTAGCCAATCCGTTAGGGTTATTATACTGCACCACTAAATTACCGCCCTTGTTTACATAATCCATCAGGCGGGGCTGCATTACAGCCAGGCGTTTATTCACGTTATAAGCACGCACGCCGGTAACAATGGCATCGTATACCGATAGGTCGGCGTTCATAATATCGCTTTCTGTAAGCTGATGCACTTCGTATCCCACCTGCATTAAAGCTTCGGCAACCAAATCGCCCGCACCGGCTATGTAGCCTATCTTTTTACCTGCGGTTTTCAGATCGAGGTTAATTAATCTTGTTTCAGCAGGAGGGAACAACGTAATGGCCGGCACATGGTCATACAATATGCGCTGTATGCCCAGGCTCCAGTCTTTGCCGCCAACCTTAACCACGGCTTGCAGCGTACTGCTTTTAGGTTTGCTGTCCGCTGGTGTAACAGTGAATGATGCAACCCATTCGTCACCTTTAGCTTTATCGGTAAAATCAATTTTTTCAGGTGATATTTTCCATCCTGCAATAGGCTTAAGGCTAATGCTGCCACTTGCCTTGGTAAAAGCCTGCATTTTTATCTGCACAGTTTGTGGCTGCTGGGTATTAAAAACGTAATCTGCGTTAATAATGTTAGCCGCAACGGGCGGAGCCACAACAACGGGTTGATAGATCTCACCTTTGGCAGGGTCAACATACTTATACATCAGTTTACGTGAGTAGCTGAGTTCCTTACCATCAATTATAAAGGTAAATTTCACACTTGGCGCGTCCGGATTTTCGGGATTGCCGGCTTTTGTTTCATCATTGATGGTATAAATCCCTATGGGATGGGGCGATTCCAGCCAATAAGGTTGAGTAGTTTTAGTTAGGGGGATTTTTACTTCTTTTTCTGTCAGTTGCTTGACCAGTAATTTTCCGGGTGGGATTATAAATCCATCGCGATTTACCGTTACGTTCGACGCAGGCCCGCCGGTATTAATTCTCATTGTACTTATAGGCAGTTCATAGGGGGTGTATAGTTGTGCTGTAACAGCTATGCTATCGCCAGCTGCATACGTAGCCTGCGGTGCATATGCCTCAAACCATAAACCCGCGCAAGCGGCAATCAGATCTTTCAACCCTTTAGATTTTTGCTCTTTCCAATAAGGATCGCTTACCGCCTCCACTTTAGTTAGTAATGCCAATAAAGCCGGGATTGATTTCTCAGGGTGATCGATATCCAAATTCTTTTTAATGGCCGCTATTTCTGCCGAGATCCCTTCGCCGCCTTTCACACGTGTCCAGGTAGTGTTTACACCGTCCATCAAGTCGGTTGTCGGGGCATCGCCTAATATAGTGCGGAAGGTTTCCTGTGCATCGCCTCGTTGTTTGGCGCTACCAAAGCCCTGCGTTTTATGGTTGGAGCGACTATCGGCTGATACTTCACCATAACCCTTGCCCAGAGCGGTATTATAGGCCCCTGTGCTCATCCTGAAGGGCCCTTCAGTATTTGCACCACCAAAATTAGCGCCGTTAACCAGCAAGCGCTTAGCCTGCCATACCTGTGTATATTTTAATTGCTCAGGGAAACGTTTCGGGTCCGCAGCTGCGGCAAAAGCCTCTTGCGCAATAATAGCAGATGACGTGTGGTGCCCGTGACCGCCCTCACCGGTAGTTGTAAAACGACAAATAATAATATCCGGTCTAAATTTTCTTATCACCCAAACAGCATCGCCTAAAACCTTTTCATGATCCCATATCTTCAGGGTTTCTTCCGGCCCTTTTGAAAAACCAAAGTCATTAGCCCTGCTAAAAAACTGTTCTGCGCCGTCCATTCTTCTTGCTGCTAAAAGCTCTTGTGTGCGTATCAACCCAAGCAATTCGCTTTGCTCGTTGCCAATCAAATTCTGCCCACCGTCGCCGCGTGTTAAAGCTAAATAGCCTGTGCGGTAGTGCTTCTCTAAAGCTAAATATGCCAGCAAACGGGTGTTCTCATCATCGGGGTGCGCAGCTACATATAATACGCTGCCCAAAACATCCAGTTTCTTCAATTCCTGCAGGATAGTTCCCGGATCAGAAGGCGGAGCCGTTTGCGCGCGAACGGCGCTACTCAACAATAAAATTGCGGCAAGTAATTTGAGGTGCTTCATAGCGATAAATATATGCAAAGATTGGATTAGTTAAAAAGTCGGGAAGTACGGAAGACCAAAAGTCGGAAAGATGTTACACTATTTAATTGGGAAGTGGAATAAGATAGACCAAAACTAATCAATCGATTAATTTTTTATTACTGATAATGAGCAACTTATATCGTATGACAAAAATATGACGTTTATTTAATCAATCGTTTGATTAATTTTGACCCATTGAAATTATGGACAAAGATAAAATAGACAAAAAGGACTACATTCTGGACGTGGCTGAGCGCGTTTTTGCAGACAAAGGGTTCGACGGCGCATCAACACGGTTAATATCTGGTGAGGCCGGTGTAAATATGGCTATGCTCAATTACTACTTCGGTTCAAAAGAGGGTCTTTTCCTGGCGATAATTGAGCGGAAAATATCTCATTTCCAAAACATCCTGCACAGTCTGGGCAGTAACGAGAACATGAGTGCCTGGGACAAGATGGAAACCTACATCGAGCTTTACGGCGATAAGATTGTAAGCAATAATTGTTTCCAGAAGTTGCTTTATAAAGAAATGGTGATGGACCGCGGTAACGAGCTATCGCAAAAGCTGCGCGATATGCTGCTTAAAAATGTTGCCGAGGTTGAAAAGATCTTAAAGGAAGGTATAACAGCCGGAGACTTTAAGAACGATGTCGATATACCGATGGTGATTGCCACGCTTTACGGCACCAAAAACTACATCATTAATACACCACTAATGGCATCGCCGCTTTTGGGTTATGATATACACGATGATGAAAACATAGAAAAAAAGCTTAAACCTCAGATAAAAAGCTTTATGAAGAACTTACTAAAATGCTACCTGCTAAAACAACAATGAAAATACAATTTAACACATCTCACCACTTCCATTTAATTAAGATACCGCTGCTTGCCGTTATTTTGGCTATTTTGCTAATGGGCCTTGTAAATAACGCCAAAGCACAGGACAAAACGCTAAGACTGGAAGAAGCCATACAAATGGGCCTTCAAAACAGCAAAGTTTTGAAACTGTCGCAAGCTAAAATAGACGAGGCGATATCGCAGTACAACCAGGAGAAAGACCGTGCCCTGCCAACAGGATCGGTAAGCCTTGGGTATAACCATGTGCAAATACCCGCCAATAAATTAAACTTCGGCGAAGAGTCAATAGCACTGCCAAAAAGTGCTAACGCTTTTTTGGGTATCGCATCCATTAACCAAACTATTTTTGGCGGGCACCGCTTAAAGTACGCGCAGGAGTCGACTGATCTGTTGACCAATATATCACGCTTAGATGCGGTAAGAGATAAGGACCAGATAACCTACGATATTATCAGCGCTTATTACAATCTGTATAAGGTGCAGCAAAGCCTAAAAGTAGTTAAGGAAAACCTGGAAACTATTGATGAGCAGATCCACCAATCGCAGCGCTTTTTTGAGCAGGGTTTGGTTACTAAAAACGATGTGCTGCGTTTCCAGCTGCAACGTTCAAACGTGCAAATAAACGGTGTCGATCTGGAGAGTAATCGTAAGATCATCAATCATAACCTGAATATCTTATTGGGCCTTCCCGAAAGTACCCGTTTAGTTATTGATGAGATACCGATGGCTAAACGCTCAATAGGCGCGCTTAATGACTATATAGACTCGGCATTGGCTAACCGCCGCGAGCTGGCGCAATTGGATTTACGCAACCGCATTGCCGAAAACAACATCAAAAGCATAAAGGCCAATACTACCCCTACCCTTTCGGCATCGGCTGGCGCTTATTATGTTGATGCATCGGCTAATCCGCTGCCAAGAAGCGGCAACTTTATTACGCCTATCACGGTTGGCCTTACCGCATCGTGGAACTTATCAAGCTTGTGGACCAATAAGAATAAATTATCCGAAGCTAAGATCCAGCAGGATGAAGTAGCCATTAACAAAGGCATTGTGGCCGACCAACTGCGTAATGAGGTTAACCAGAATTATCAGAACTATTTAACCGCGCTTGAGAAAATACAACTGCTGCAAACTTCTATTGAACAGGCCGGCGAGAACAAAAATATACTGGCATCAAAATACAGAAGCAATATAGCATCGGCAATTGACAGGGCCGATGCCGAGACCCTACTCTACCAGGCACAGATCAATTTAGCGTTGGCCAAGGCCGATGCTGATCTGGCCTACTATACCTTAATGAAATCAACCGGAAAACTAAATAAATAATATTACTCGAATTAAAATGGCAAAGGAACAAACCTCTCACCAAGATACACCTGCGAAAAAACCAAATAAAGTATTGCCTATCATACTAGGCGTCATACTATTAGGCGGCATTATTTTCGGGGTAAAAGAATACCTATACTACAGCAAACATGTTGATACAGATGACGCGCAAATTGATGCAGATGTCAGTCCGGTTGTGGCCCGCGTAGGCGGATATGTTGACAGTATAATGTTTGAGGAAAACACCCACGTAAACAAAGGACAGATACTGGTTAAGATTGACGACCGCGATTATCGTGTAAAGCTAGAACAAGCGCAGGTTGCGCAAACCGGTGCAGCGGCTAACGTAGGTGTTGGCCAATCTCAGATCTTTACTAATACCGCTAACTCTGCAGTTGCCCGTGCACAGATGGAATCGGCAAAGGCACGTTTGGATAAAGTAGAAAAGGATTACCAGCGTTACGCTAACCTTATTAAAGATGGCTCTATCACCCAACAACAGTTTGATCAGGCGAAATCTGATCTTGAAGTTGCACAGGCTACCTATCGCGCTGCTCAGGACCAATATCGTGCATCAGAGCAACAGGTTAATACTACCCGCAGCGAGCTAAAGGTTACCAATACCGGCGTTAACCAACGCGAAGCGGATATTGATTATGCCAAACTGCAATTAAGCTATACCCGCGTTATTGCACCTGCAAGCGGCATCGCATCAAAAAAGAATGTGCAGTTGGGTCAGTTGGTACAGGCCGGGCAAACACTGTTTAATATAGTGAATGATAACAGCCTGTTTATTACAGCCAACTTTAAAGAAACCCAGTTAGAAAATATCCGCAACGGTCAGGAAGTACATGTTGAGGTAGACGCTTACCCGGATATGGAGATAAGCGGTACTGTTTACAATTTCTCGCCTGCTACAGGTGCAAAGTTCTCATTGCTTCCGCCGGATAACGCTACCGGTAATTATGTAAAAGTAGTGCAACGTGTCCCTGTTAAGATCAAGCTGAATGGCAGCAAAGAAGATCTGGCTAAACTGCGCGCAGGGATGAGTGTAAACGTATCTGTTGTAATAGAAAAACACTAAATGGCCGAAACTGGTTTTAAGAAATGGATCATCACAATTACGGTGATAACGGCCTCGCTATTGGAGCTGATTGACACCACTATTGTGAACGTAGCGCTGCCCCATATACAGGGAAACCTGGGTGCAACGCTTGAAGATGTGGCGTGGGTGGTTACCGGTTATGCAGTGGCCAACGTAATTATATTGCCTATGTCGGGTTGGCTTGGCGGCAGGTTTGGCCGAAAAAATTACTTCCTGGCCTCTATTATCGTGTTCACCTTCGTTTCGTTTTTATGTGGAAACGCGCAAAACATGGACGAGCTGATCATCTTCAGGATATTACAGGGCCTTGCAGGCGGTGGCCTTATATCAACCGCGCAGGCTATCTTATTAGAGACCTGGCCCCGTGAGCAAATAGGCACAGCAACTGCTTTGTTCGGCTTAGGCGCGGTGGTTGGCCCTACAGTTGGCCCAACCATCGGCGGTTGGATAGTTGAACAATACGCCTGGCCTTGGATATTTTATGTAAACATCCCGGTAGGTGCACTGGCCGCCTTTTGTGCCTACACCTTTATTCGAGAAACGCCAAAGGAGGAAAAACGACCTGTGGACTGGTGGGGCATTGTGCTGCTGGCTATTGCAGTAGGCAGCCTGCAAACCGTATTGGAAAAAGGCGAAAGCGAAGACTGGTTTGCCACAACATATATCGTAGTATTATCTGTAAGCGCGGTTTTAGGCACTTTCCTTTTTATATGGAGGGAAATGAG
>CBFGNU010000194.1:0-7874 GCA_965650195.1 uncultured Mucilaginibacter sp.
AAAGGATAATAAGGAGTACCTATCCGATTTTGTAGAAAGCAGAACATCGCCACCAATAGACACTGTTACGTATGATTTTAGACGGGATAATTTTAATATATATGCGTCTACTCATGATGGCTCAGGTAAAAGCCGGTACTACAAATATCAACATATAGAAACATGGCAGTATACAGCGCCGATAGTATCTTATTATAAAATAGAAAACCATCAAATCCTCCCACGACTTTTTCCGGATGACGACATTTACAACTGCTGGAAAAGCGCCCCGTCAACCAATATTGCGTTGGGTACAAGTGCCAACAATGCCGGAGACAGGATAGAGAACCTACTTGTAAATTCGGTAGGGCCAAGTTCATTTAAAATTTTGATAGGGTACAGTATACTTGTTAAACAAACAGTACTTACTAAAGAAGGCTTTGACTTTTGGCAGGCATTGCAAAAAAATAACGAAACGGTTGGCAGCATCTTTGATTCGCAACCATCACAGCTTTTTAGTAATATCAAATCGACAACTAACCCAGGGGAAGTGGTTATAGGCTTTATAAGCGCCGGAACGGTGACAGAAAAAAGGCTTACACTTTCCACCTATCAAATGGTTCCCCATTGGCGCCAGTCGCCACAGTTTGACCCTGGGGATGTTTGCGGTGCGCTAATGCCGGGTCGCTTATTTCTTTTCACAACGCCGATAGGCAGGAGTGATATAGAAACGCAATTGCTTATTCCGGATAAGCCCAAGTATATAATAATAGATCAATATCCGCTTAAGGGCGATCAAACCGGCTGGTCGACTACAAGCGAATTTATATGTGTAGACTGCCGTTTGCAAGGCGGAGTTAGTGTAAGACCACCATATTGGTATAAAAGATAAATTATGAAAGAAATGAACCGATACCTTTTATTAAACAGAATGCTTTTTATGGCATTCTTAATTGCTGCCGCTCTGGGGGCCAAGGCACAAAGTTTAACTGAACTTAAAGCCAATGTTGAAAATTACAAAAAACAGGTTTTAAAAGAAAAGTTGTACCTACACGTAAACAAGGATTTTTACCTTACAGGCGAGATACTTTGGTTTAAGGTATATAACGTTGAGGGGGCATCGCACGTTCCGCTTGATTTGAGCAAGGTAGCTTATATTGAGCTTTTAGACAGTAAACACGCGCCCGTATTACAAACCAAAGTAACACTAAAAGACGGCCAGGGCAACGGCTCAATTTATCTCCCTGCATCTGTGGCAAACGGAAATTATCTGCTTAGAGCTTACACCGCCTGGATGAAGAATTTTGACGCGGATAACTTTTTTGAAAAATCTATAACAGTTGTAAATCTATCCCAGCAGCCTGACAATGCTCAATTAGCCGCTTCAGATTTTGATGTTCAGTTTATGCCGGAGGGTGGAAACCTGGTAGAGAATTTGAACAGCAAAGTGGCAGTTAAAGTTAGCGATAGCCACGGAAGGGGCGTAAATTACCGGGGAGCGATAGTTGATCAGAACAACGACACGGTGGCAAGGTTTAGTCCCCTAAAAATGGGGATAGGAACATTTTTATTTACACCGGCCGCAGGTAAAACTTACAAAGCCATTGTAAGAATCGGTAGCAGGGCAATAACCAAAACGTTACCCGCAGTAAATGCACGTGGTTATGTTATGCAGGCGCAAGACAATGGTGCAGCCTGGGACGTAATCGTAAGCAGTAAAAATAGCGACGCTTCTGAGCATTTATATTTGTTGCTGCACAATAGCACGAGCGTGCAAGTAGCTGCCGAATTAGCAATGACCAACAATTCCGGGCGGTATACTATTGATAAAAGTAAACTTGCCGATGGTGTTAATCAGCTTACGCTTTTTAATGCACAGCGACAGCCGGTTAGTGAGCGGTTAATATTTAAAAGGCCAGGCAAACAATTAAAAATTGATGCTAAAACAGACGCGGTTTCTTATGATAAACGCAAAAAGGTAGGTCTTGATGTTAGCGCGGTTGATGAATCATCAAAAGCAGACCCTGCTTCACTTTCGCTTTCAGTATATCGCGTTGATTCATTGCAGCGAACAGACGAAGCGGGTATTAATAGTTTTGTTTGGTTAAGCGCTGATGTAAAGGGTATTGTTGAATCGCCCGATTTTTATTTCAAAGACGACAGCAGGGAAACCAACCAGGCGCTTGATAACCTGTTACTTGCACAAGGATGGCGTGCCTTCAACTGGGTTGACGCAACATCTGCTAAAAAACCGTCATTTCAGTTCCCGCCGGAGTATGCGGGTCAAATTGTATCCGGAACCATCAGTAACAGGGTTTCGGGAAGTCCGGCACCTAATACATTAACCTATATTTCATTCCCTGGAACAAAAGCAAGGTTGTTCTCAACACGTTCTGACGCTAACGGGCATTTCTTCTTTAATTCCGGTTATATATATGGAGCCAATGAAGTTGTTTTACAGGCCAATCATTTTGTTGATAGTACTGCATACAAAATAGATCTGGCGAGTCCGTTCTCCGACAAGTTTTCGGCTACTTCGTTACCCGCGTTTAATCTATCGGCAACACAAAAGCCGCTGTTAACAGAACACAGCCTAAGTATGCAGGTTCAAAACACCTATCAATCAGCCGGTATGAGACAGTTTTATGCTACAGATACCGATTCTTCATCGTTTTATGGCCAGCCTGCAAAGAGTTTCGTATTAGATCAGTTTACACGTTTCACAACTATGGAAGAGGTAATGCGGGAGTTTGTTTCGTATATATTTTTAGTAAGGAAGGACAAAAAGCTATACTTGAAAGTATTTAACCAACGCGGCGTATTTAACGATGAACCATTGGTTATGGTTGATGGCGTGCCTGTGTTTGATAACAATAAAATTTTTGAAGTCGACCCTCTAAAAATAAAAAGGGTGGATGTGTTACCCGAGCGTGTGTTTAATGGTGCCGCGGCTTTTGAAGGACTGGTTAATCTAACCACTTACAAAGGTGATATGAGCAGCTTTGAGTTAAATCCAAAGGCGGTTTTGCTCGATTATGAAGGCTTGCAATTACAGCGGCAATTTTACTCGCCGGTGTATGATAGTACCGACGAAAAGACCTCGCGTTTACCCGATTTTAGAAACGCGCTTTACTGGAATCCCGATCTGACCACCGCGCCGGATGGCAAAGTAAGCACAAGTTACTTCACCTCAGATATGCCGGGCAAATATATAGGCGTGTTGCAAGGTATCAGTAATAACGGACGGACCGGGTCTGGTTATTTTTCATTCGAAGTAAAATAGAAAGCGTATTTCTAAAGAGCATAATTGTTAAATAAAAGCCGGATCTAAATTGTCACCAAACAATTAGATCCGGCTTTTTTTTGCCTTTTACAAAGCATTTCTACTTTTTTATAACAAGATATTATAGGGCCGAACTTATTGTGTCAAAACAATTTCATACCTAATACCTTTATTATATCAAACGATTTATTTCATTGCGTTTTTCCCAAATAAGACTGTTAAATATTAAAAAAATCGTATTTTTATAAAAAGATATCGGTAACGGTATCCTTTTAAATAGGTGAAAATATGGCTGTTAGTTACAATAAGGACCTCGGAACAAAACAAAAAGCACTAGCTATAAATTTGGATTCCAAGATATATGGGTCGTTTGCAGAGATAGGTGCGGGGCAGGATGTTGCAGCTAATTTTTTTAAAGCAGGTGCTTCTTCAGGCACTATTGCCAAAACAATGTCGGCCTATGACATGGTGGTATCAGATGCCATTTACGGAACGCAGAAAGTACGACGCTACGTTAGTGAGCCGCGTTTATTGGCTATGCTTGAGCACGAGTATGGATTAATAGTCGAGCGTTTGGAGGCACAACGTGGAGACAATACCACTTTCTTTGCTTTATGCGATACCATATCAGCGCTTAACTATCATAAAACCAATGAGGGGCACGGATGGATGGGGTTAAGGTTTCAACTAAAACCTCATGGAGCCCATAACGATGTAGTATTACACGTTAAACTGTTGGATAATGATAATAACTTGCAGCAGCAAGCAGTTGGCGTATTGGGCGTAAATTTATTGTATGCCTGTTTTTATTACCACGAAAATCCGCCTATGTTCCTGTTATCCCTTATGGATGACCTTTCGCCTGATCGTATTCAGATCGATATGATTCGCTTTGAGGGACCCGATTTTAGCAAGGTGGATAACCGCTTAATGAGTCTTCATTTAGTAAAATATGGTTTCTCTGATGCTGCTGTATTCGGTCCGGACGGTAAAAACATGCAACCTTCAGAGGCGCTTTACAAAAAGCACGCAGTGGTAATAAGGGGCCGCTTTAGGCCGGTTATAAATGTACATATAGACATGCTTAACACCGGCGTAAAACAATTTATGCAGGAGGCCGATGTTGATAAGGATAATGTGATGGTGGTTACCGAACTAACGCTGCAATCGTTAAAAGAACGAGATGCCGACCCGCTGGCTGAGATCGATGAAAAGGATTTTTTGGATCGCGTTGATATACTCTGCTCGCTGGGGCAAACGGTAATGATATCCAATTTTCATGAGTATTATAAATTGGTGGCCTATCTTTCAAAGATCACCAAGCTAAAATTAGGTGTTGTTTTGGGTTATCCCAATCTTGAGTACATCTTCGCAGAAGAGCATTACCAGGATCTGCAGGGAGGAATTCTGGAGTCATTCGCTACCTTATTCAGTCGCAAAGTTAAACTGTTTATTTATCCCACTTTACGCGATGGTGTTATATGGAACTGCCTTAGGTTTTATCCGCCACCACACTTAATAGACCTATATCGCTATCTTATCGCCAATAATAAAATAGAAGATATAAGGCATTATAAAGAAAGTAACCTAAATGTTCAAACAGACAAAGTGCTGCAAATGATAAAGCAGGGAACTACGGGTTGGGAAGAATATGTTCCGGCCGAGGTTGCTGCCATGATAAAAGACAGATGCCTGTTTGGTTTTGCTTGCGAAGTACCGCCTAAACCGGAATCTGCCCCAATTACCGACGCATCTGCCGGATAGCCAAACATTCTGTTATTTCAATACAAACCCCGCCGGTTTTAAATTATCATGCTGATCTGGCCTGGCTGCTATAAGCTGAAGTTGTTTTGCGTTTGTTTTAACACCTCCTGCAGGAACATCAACACCTGCCGCCCATACGATGGAGTTTAACACAAAGCGCAGATAGTTTTCATTCAGTAACGCAGAATGGTAATCCATTCCGCCCCATAAAATGCCACGTGCGCCTCTTTTTTCGTAGGCGGAAGCAATGCCAAAAGGTTCTGTAACGGCGCCCTGATTGGTTTTTTCTGATACGCCGGAAAGCAGGTCGGTTCTATAAGGATCATTAGGGTTAACCAGTTGTTGCGAAAAGATCTCATCCTTATAGTTAAATGGCCCTACGCCGCGCATTATAGGGTGTTTCTTCCCGCTTTCTATAGGCGTGACCGCCCAAAAACCCGCCGGATTGTGTGAGTATCCCGACAAGGTGGCCTGGCCAAACCAATCCAAATAATAGGATGTGGCTTTTTGATTAGCAGTAACTATCCCCCAATGCAACACCATTATACCCATGCCTTTTTTGTGCAGGCTATCTACTTGCGCAAGGTAATCTAAGGTTGCTTTATCATAGGTTTTAGTATTGCTGCCGCTTGGCGGGAAAAGCGGATGCGTGCGCTGCTGCGAGCTCGACTCGGCACTACACTCTATAATAACCGCGTCTACACCCTTCAGATCGTCAATATTTAAGGCTGTACGTTGATCCAAAAATTTGGTGACAATTTTAACACCTTTTATATTGCTGATACTGTCAATGCAGTGCTGTAATACCAAAAGATCAAGTTTGGTTTCATGCCGTCCGGGTGCGCCGTGATCTTTCGGACCCGACAGAAAGTATATGGTTCTGGTTGGAACGTTTTGCGAGTACACGTAGCTACCCACCAAACAAAATAACAGCAACATGAAAAATATTTTTGCTACTGTTTTTAGATTTCTATTTTCCATGCTGTAAATAATTATGTTAAGCTTTTATATTGGCTTTAATGTGCTCCACCATCCATTTACCTATGTCATCAGTGCTTACTCCTGCAGGTATATTTCCCCACTGATTCATTATATAAACGCCTTTGAAGCCTGTGTTTTCTGAAAGCTGCACGCATTTATCAAAGTCGTACTGAGGGGTTGTTATCTTACCATCAACCAGTGCAACGTTTGATACTTTAGCAGAAACCACGTAAGCCAGAGGTAATATCTTCGCAAGCGAATCATACATAATTGCGGGGTTGTTATAATTACCAAAATCGGGTTGGGTATATAATCCCGGTGCGCCCTTTACTATCTCTAGGTGCTTATCTACATCTCTTTCAATGCCGGAGTGGTTGGCTGCAACTATAATTATGTTTTTTGCCTTTGCCACTGGTAACAATTCCTGATATGATTTAATGCTTTGTTCGACCGATGAGTTTCTGGCACTGCCCGGATTTACGCGCACACTTTTGGTTCCTAAAAAGGCTGCTATATCCAACCATTTTTTTACCTGTTCAACACCCGCTTTACGTCTTTCCTCATCAAGCGTAGCCAGATCATATGGCGTTCTGTCGGCCGGCGAAGTATCTATCTGAAAATTTAACAATTCGCAACCCGCCTTTTTAATTTTGCTTTTCAAGTCTGTTAAATAAGCCTTATCCAACGACATTAAGTGGTCACTCCAAAATTCCAATTTTTTAACGCCGAAAACCTCCCGGTGATGCTGCGGAATATCAAGCAAGGTGAGCTCGTTAACTACCACCATTTCCGGCCGTGTTTTAATTTGATTACGGAACAGGAGGGTACCCATGCCTATGCGGTCCATTATGTCTTTTGCGGGTAAAATACGGGCAAAGGCAGGCGCAGCAGCAGCGCTAAGTGCTAAGCTTGATGTAGTGCTTATAAATTTTCTTCTGTTCATTGGTAATTTAATAGATGTTATTTCTTTTTAGGTAATGCAAAAACGTAATAGGCCCTTGGCGTAATATTGTTGGCGGTGCCGTCCGTTACCTTATCATTTACGGCACATACAACTAAATATTGCCTGCCATTTACCTGGTACATAGCCGGCACTCCTTCAGATACACGGGGGAATTTGTATTTCCACAGCAGGTTGCCGTTGTCTTCATCGTAGGCGTATATTAATCCGTCGGCACAGGTTGCGAAAATAATGCCGGTAGATGTAACGACCATGCCTTTATGTTGCGACCCAACCGGTATACCTAAATTTTGGCCGGGTGCAACTTTCTCATCGTTGCCCAGCGGCCTTTTCCATTTTATTTTACCGGTATTCAAATCATAGCACACTACTGACGACCACGGCGGACCAACTAGATTTGGAAACCCCAAGCCGTAGCTTGTTGATGAACCGTCTACATAACGGTCTTTAGGAGGCGTAACACCATCCGGATAAGCTGTCATGGGTTTATTGACGATCTTTTTAAATTCTTCAGCACCCGGAGCACCTCCCGTTGCCACTACCGGACCAGTAACAGGTCCTGCCGCCAAAGCTCCCGGAGGGCCACCTCTTCCTGCTGCACCGCCCGGTCTTCCGCCGCCCGGTCCCGAAAGTAGCTTATATACCGCCGTAACATTTTGTTCACCAAGATGAAGAAAGGCCGGCATCTGGCCTTTTCCAACACTTACCGTTGTTTTAAAGTTGTCAAAAGTTACCCTGTTGCTGATACTAGCCAGGGATGGGCCAACGCCACCCTCATAATTAACCCCATGGCACGACTGGCAGTTTTGCGCGTAAAGCGCTTTTGCGGCCTCGGTTTCGTTAGCAGATAGCGGGATACGTAGCTCCGCAGGCTCTGCTTTTTTTAATTTGTATACCGAAGGCTTA
>CBFGNU010000195.1:0-7822 GCA_965650195.1 uncultured Mucilaginibacter sp.
CGTCTTTAATTGCTATTTTTTTTATTTCGATGTTCAGGTTTTTGGTTTTGATGATATCATAAAGGCCCTGCCCCACAACCCCAAAGCCAAAAAGGCCTATAGTAAGTTTTTTGCTCATTACGCGGTTTTCTGTAATCGGATGATCTGTCCTTTCACATCTGTTTTATAAAATGAAGTAATAATTTTGGTAAGGGCGTCTGTCTCAATTAAGAAACCGTCGTGCCCGTAAAATGAGTCCAGTTCAGCAAATGCTGCTTGTGGAATGTTTTTGAAGAGGTATTCCTGCTCTTCCACAGGGAATAACACATCAGACCGTATACCTATAACCAGAGTGCGGGCCTTTACCTGTTTAAGTGCATTCTCGACTCCGCCGCGGTTGCGACCCACATTATGCGAGTCCATTACTTTGGAAAGATACCAATAACTATAGGCATTAAACCGATTCACCAGCTTATCCCCCTGGTAACATTGGTAGCTCGATGCACGGAAATCATCCTGAACGGCATCGTCTTCTTCCTGCTGACTAATTCTGTATGTTTTATAGGTACGATAAGATAGCAACGCCATGCTGCGCGCCGCCTTTAATCCTTTTTTACCGCCATTCGGTCGACCGGGCAGAAAGGTTTCATCGGCCAATAAAGCCAATCGCTGCGATTCATTAAATGCGATACCCCATGCCGAGTGACGTGCATTTGTTGCTATAATGATCTGGTTTTTTATCAGATCCGGCTGCATTATTGACCACTCCAGGGCCTGCTGTCCGCCTAACGACCCTCCAATGGCAATTTCTATGCTATCAACACCCAAATGCGCTGCAAGTAATTGATGCGCTTTTACCATGTCGCGTATGGTTACTTTCGGGAAATCAAGATAATAGGGCTCGCCTGTTTGCGGGTTTATGCTTAGTGGATTACTGGTGCCATATGGCGAAGTAAGCACGTTGGCACACACTATAAAATGATCGGTTGGGTTAAAATAATCGTTCTCTCCAAACAAACCTTTCCACCAGTCCAACACGTCAGAATTGGCGGTAAGCGCATGGCACACCCAGATCACATTATCGCCGTTTGAATTCAGCTCGCCGTAAGTATGGTAGCCAATTTCAAGCCCATGCAAAATTTGGCCCGATTCCAGTTCAAATGGTTGTGAATATTTATAGGTTTTAGCAATCATTAAGGTAAAAAGTAGTTAAGATAAACTTGTGAGGCGGGTAAGAATTTAACCGCCTGAATTAACTGTATCAGCAACAGCTACGCATATACATGCCCGGGGCATAGCAAAGCGATGTACCTTTTACGGTATTAATAAAGTCTACTTGAAGGGTGTTTGTTAAATTTTCCATATTGTTAATTTATATTTCCCGGGATATTTACCGGGGCAGGAATTGGCACCTTCTCTGCATTTGCCGAGGGTTGCCAGCGGGTCACGGAGCCTGATCTCTCGCCGCTTCTTTATAAATCAAATATGCCTGAAAGGAATACTGATCAATTACATCGCTATTGCAATGTGCTGCAAATATAGGTTTTGATTGCGTAAAAGCAAATTTTTTGGAGGTAAAAGGTAAAAGCCTCAAGAAAGACCCTGCTTCATATCAGCAATCAAATCATCAATATGCTCCAATCCAACAGATATTCTCAATAGATTAAATGGCGTTTTGGTATCGGGGCCTTCCATAGTGGCGCGGTGCTCTATCAGGCTTTCTACACCGCCTAAACTGGTGGCGCGGGTAAACAGCTTCAAGTTATTAATAACACGATTGGCCGCCTCGGGGCCGCCCTTTAGTGTAAACGATAGCATTCCTCCAAAACCTGTCATTTGTTCTTTTGCAACCTTGTGCCCGGGATGCGATGGCAAACCCGGATATAATACCTGCTCAACAGCCGGCTGTTCGCTTAGAAATTCAGCCAGCGCCTGCGCATTGCTAACATGTCCACGTATGCGGTAAGGCAGGGTTTTAATGCTTCTTGTCAGCATATAACAATCTTGTGGTGATGGTATCGCCCCACCCATCGTCTGGATCTCGCGGATTCTCTTCCACCAGTCGCTATCCTCGGCGGTTATTAAAGCGCCTCCCATTAAATCACTATGACCGCCAAAGTATTTGGTAGATGAGTGCATTACTATATCAGCGCCCAGTGTTAATGGCTGCTGGCAAATGGGCGAGGCAAAGGTATTATCGCAGGCTACCTTGATGTAGTGCTTGCGGGCGATGGCAACCACAGCCTTAATATCAGTTATCTTCAATAGTGGATTAGACGGCGTTTCTATCCATATCAAACCTGTATTGGGCTTAATATGAGCGTTTAATACCTCGCTGTTGTTTAAGTCGATAAAATCAAATTCCAATATGCCGGTAAATAATAGCTTTAATTGATTACGCAGGCCATGATACATATCATCAGGAGCAATTATATGTGTGCCCGATGCTAATGATTGAAACACAGCCATCCCGGCGGCATTACCTGATGCAAATGCTGCCGCATCTGTACCGCATTCTAACTTAGCCAGCACATTTTCCAACGAAGTACGGTTTGGGTTTGACGCCCTGCTGTAGATGTAACCTTCGCGAAAGCTGCCATCTGGTTTACGTTCAAAAGTGGTGGACAGGGTGATGGGTTGCACTACCGCGCCTGTAAATTCGTCGGTATGGTTGCCTGCGTGTATGGCTATGGTTTCCTGTTTCATAATGACAAACTTAACTAAATAGCCTTAACGTTAAATCATTGAAATGTGTTTTTTAAAGTCGGAATATTAGGGAATTTGCGGGGTGTTCCGTTTCACATGAATAAGGAACAATATGAAACGGATGAAACACTTTTTTTGGTAAGTATTTGAATTTTAGAAGTTTAAAATTTTAAGTGAAACAAAATGAAACTACTTATAAGTCAGGAAAATTAGCTGTAGAAGTCACATAATATTCTGATTATCAAAATATTGCAAATTAACCGTCTTTTGTTTCACAGTGAAACACTTTTATCGTTCAGTAAACGTCGCCTGTAGTTTCATAAAAACAGTTGGTTCACTTACCAGTTCGGCGCTGATCTTAATTTCATCATCGAGAGATTGATAATTGATCGTCATGGTCAGCTCCGATGTATCCGGAGTTACCATGTTCAAAAACTTAAGGTTATCCGCCTTAAGCATCCTAAGCGGGGTTTTAAAATTATCCTCCAGTATTTCCTTTACCGTTTGTAGCATGCAAGCGCCCGGCACAACCGGTTGATCAGGGAAATGCCCTTTAAAAATATCGCTGGCAGCATCAACCTGCAATAGAGCTACTATACTATTTTCAGTATTTTCTGTAGATAATATTTTAAAAACGGGCTGTATCATTATTAACGGGCGGAAAGTAGCATTAATGAGTGATAAACGTTTTGATAATGATTATAAAACAACACTTTTTTAGGTGTTCTACCCTTTTCTGAAGCTTTTTGAATGGTTATGGGCGGAACAGTTCCCTCCTTTACCATATTAGCCGCCATCCATAAACCAAATGCTGATGAGGTTGGATACTCGCCACACAGGTGCTTGTAATTGGCAATCGTACTGTCGCCAAACATGCCAGGTAAAAAATCATAAACCGCGTCGTTTCGGGTATCGCCGTTTTTGCCGGTTACTACTACATCAATATCGGCAGCGCTTAAACCTTCTTTAGTTAAAAATGCGGCAATAATTTCACAGATCGGTTCCGTTGGTTTAAATAGCGTTTTTAAGGCCCGTAGCTCGGCCATATTTTCCGACGAGGTTTTATCCGTCAGCAATACAAACGACGCGCCCTCGCCACCTATAGTGCCTGCTGATGGAGAATTATATAACTCCAGGTTAGTTATTGGTTGTCGCTTGTATAAACCCAACCGGGTCAATACCGTAAAACTGGCATCCGTCATTTCATCAATACCGCCCACCAAAACATTATCGGCATCCTGCTCTTTCAACAGCAGCATGCCATCTAACAAAGCATTTTCAAACGATACTCCTTTGTGTACAAATGTGTTGTTATAAGCATGGCACTTCAACATCAGCGCTACCTGCGCGCCAACTGTGTTATGGGTCGACTGGATAAACGCCGTTGGCGGAAGCATTTCCTCCTCCATATCAATTATCCGCCCTAAAAAGGTGTAGGTATCTTCAAGGCAGCCAAAAGCGGTACCTGTAACTATCGCACCCGGCATTTCAACCTGCGCGTTGCTTAAACACTCCTGCGCAGCTGCTACTCCCATTTTAATTACATGGCTCATGCGCCTTATCAATTTGGGGTCGATATATTTTTTATAATCGGGTTCAATGGCGGGTAGGCGCGTACCCGTATAAGTAACAGGATCAGTTAAAAAGCCTGTATTACCTAAAGTATTTTGTGCGGATACGCTTGCTGCGGAACGGATGTATATACTCATATCAGCAGGCCGAGAAAATTAACGATGTACAATTGCCGCCAAAACCAAAAGAGTTGGATAACACATTTTGTATTTTTTTGTCTTTTGATAAATGCTTTTGCGGTACAATATCAAGACCCTGCATAGGCGTTTCAAAACGAAGATTGGGGTAGATCAGCCCATGCTTTATAGCCAAAACAGCGTATACGGCCTCAATACCACCACTTGCTCCCAGCGTATGCCCGGTAAAAGATTTGGTAGAGCTCATGGCTGGATAGCTATCGCCAAACAATCGCTTTACAGCAGTACCCTCTGCGCTGTCGTTATTGGGCGTTCCGGTGCCGTGCAAGTTAACGTAATCTATATCTGATGCCTGTAAGCGCGCTTTATTCAAAGCCCCTTGCATAGCCATAAACGAGCCCGTACCTTCGGGTGATGACGCTGTTTGATGATAGGCATCGTTGCTGTTATTATAACCGCTTAGCGTACAATACATAGGCTTATTTAATTGAGCAGCTACTTTATCTGATACCAGCACTACATAACCCGCACCTTCGCCCAGGTTTAAGCCCTCGCGGTTATCATCAAACGGTTTGCAAAAGTTCTTATCTAATATCATCAGGGTGTTAAAGCCATTCAGGGTAAATTTGGTCAATGCATCTGCACCGCCCGCTACCACAACGTCAAGTATATCATTTTTAATTAAGCGTGCGCCGTAAAACACCGCGTTGGCCGATGATGAACAGGCTGTACTAATGGTGGAGATGTGATCTTTAATTCCCAGCTGACCGGCAACCACTTCGGTTACGCTGCCACACTCGTGGTCAAATATCCGCCTCAGTTTGCCTTTGCTATTATCCTTCAAAAATTCTACAAAAAAGTCTTCGCTTTTATCCATGCCACCAACGGTATTGGCAGATACAAAGCCTGTGCGCAGACCAAGTATATTTTCAACCCCCGAATCGCGCAAAGCCTCGCGCGCGGCCACAACGCTTAGCAGTTTGGTGCGACTGGTCTCTGCAGACATGCCTGCAAGCTGGGCCAGCTCGTCATTATCCAGTTTTACTTCTGCTACAGGTAACTCGCCTTTATGCCTGGTAGTCATGTGGGTTATCTCGCCTATTCCCGCCATTTCCTTCTCAAACGCTGCCAGGTTCTCGGACACATTGTTACCAATGGCCGAAATTACTCCTACACCTGCTATATATACTGCTGAACCCATGCTGTTACTTATCGCCGCCAAATATACTATCCATATTGTTTTTTGAAAACAGCACAGCGTTTTCCCTTTGTTCTTTTTCAACCAAAAACAATACCGCTTTATAATCGTCACCCAAAACATCCACCCAACCGCAAATGCAGCATTTTATATTGTTGTTGATGAAAAGGTTATTCACATAGGTTTCAATAAAAACTGCGTCAAACTTTTCAGAAATAAAAAACGCGCCCTCCCCCTTAAAACCATTGCGGATACTTATCTCGGCTATCATGATGTTAGGCAGGGTATAAACAAACAATGCCGGACTTGGGATATCGGCAACACTCTTCATGTACCTAAGGTCACTGTCCAAACTTGAGTTAGAATTAGCTAATACAATTCCTACTTCGGCAGGGGTGTAGGCTTCCTTGTCAAAACTGTCCATCAATAGCACTTCACTGGCCAGCCAGCCTAGCTTACTCAGCACATCCATTTTATAAAACTTGGGATAACTGATCTGAAAATTTTGGTAGACCGATAATAAGAAATCAGCAGACGAAGAGGCGTTATGCGTAAAAACAACAGCGCTATCTTTCCTGACCCAATTGTTGGCTATGCTACAGCTTGATGTTATGTAATTATTTATATTCAATAGTTTATATCTCTGATTATTAATATTTTATTTTTTTAATACATGACAGCATGACAGGCATTTTGCTCGATACATTTTCCGAAAAAACTTGACGATGCCCTGCCCCAGAGGGGCTACCTATTTGTAGCACGTTGTTTAAAGCGTACATTTTGCTCCATCGGAGCAACCCATTTACAAGCGGGCATTATCTGCCAGGGGTTGCACCTGCGTAGCATTTAATCGTTCAATTTAATATCTACAAATAGGTAGCCCCTCCGGGGCAAATACAGTCTCACCTTTTTAACGACGCTATAAATTACCTATCGCAATTTATAGATTAATTGTTTCAATTTATATCTTCCTTAACTCAGCGCGCTCTGCGGCGTTCTCTGTGATCTTTTGTGTTTAAAGTAACGCAGAGCACCCCCCAATAAAACCCGGAGATCATGCTTCATAAAACTCTATCGGCAGCCCGTCCGGATCTGCAAAAAACGTAAAACGTTTGCCGGTAAACTCATCTATGCGAATAGGCTCTACCACTACGTTATGGCTCTGCACTGCTGCTATTGCTTCATACAAGTTATCCACCTCAAAAGCCAAATGGCGCAGCCCTGCGGCCTCCGGTCGTGATGGCCTTGCCGGCGGATCAGGGAAAGTGAAAAGCTCTATCTGGTATTGATCGCCTACCTGCAGGTCTAATTTGTGCGACTTTCTTTCCTCCCGATAAACTTCCCTTAAAACAACAAATCCAAGCACCTTTGTGTAAAAGTGCCTGGATTTATTATAGTCTGAGCAAATAATTGCTATGTGATGGATCCGGTTTATCCGTGGTATCATTCTCCTAATATAGCGTGCAGCACGTTATCGTAAACCAATTTAACATCGGTTATATGCCCGAATGATTGCTCATCAACATGCATGTAGCCGTTGCTAACGGTGCCTAAATAGCTAAACTCAACTTCGCTGGTGGCCATCATTTCTACAAAACGTTCCTGGTCTGCCGGGGCAACGCTAACCACTACCCTACCCTGCGCTTCGCCGAATAAGAAAGCGTCTTTACGTACGCCGTTATCTGATGATATATCAAAGCCCAATCCGTTTGGCATAGACGACTCAACCAATGTTATAAACAAGCCACCATCAGCAACATCATGCGCCGACTGGATCATTTTATGTTGGATAAGTTGCTTCACCACCTGGTGCATGGCATACTCTTTATCCAGATCAAAATATGGTGCCGGAGAAGCTGATATTTTATGATAAGACGCTAAGTATTGTGAAGAAGCGATATCATTTACAGACTCGCCTATCAGGTATACCAGGTCATCCGGCTGTTTAAAGTCGGCCGTCATGATGTTGGTCACATCATCCATTACACCCAACATACCAATGGTTGGCGTAGGGAATACGGGGCCTTCGTCAGACGATTGATTGTAGAAACTAACGTTACCACCGGTAACAGGTGTTTCAAACTTGGTACAAGCTTCGCCCATGCCCTTGATAGCGCCGACAAACTGCCAATAAACCTCAGGCACGTATGGGTTACCAAAGTTTAAACAGTTGGTAATAGCCACAGGTTCGCCGCCTGCGCAGGTAATATTACGTGCAGCTTCGGCAACG
>CBFGNU010000196.1:0-7809 GCA_965650195.1 uncultured Mucilaginibacter sp.
ATACAAGCCGGGCAATATGATAATGCCGTAGTTGTTGGCGCTGATGTAATAACAAAATTTGTGCTTTCGGGCTTTCAGTCTTTTCAAGCCATCAGCAGTGAACCATGCAAACCTTTCGACATTAACAGAACCGGTATTACTATAGGCGAGGGTGCTGCAACCATGATTTTAACGGCAGATGCGCAATGCAGCAATGAGATAAAAGTTTTATCGGGGGCCGTTAGCAATGATGCTAATCATATTTCAGCCCCCTCACGCACAGGAGAAGAACTTTGCCAGGCAATTACAAGCTCACTTAACGATGCCGGCTTAACCGCAAAAGATATTGATTTTGTATCCGCACATGGTACAGCAACAAGCTATAATGATGAAATGGAAGCAAAAGCCCTTGCTTTAGCGGGACTAGGCAATGTTCCCACCAACAGCCTTAAGGGTTTTTACGGCCATACCTTAGGTGCTGCCGGACTTATTGAATCGGTTATATCTGTGCAATCACTTAAGGAAGATACCATCTTGCCTACACCTGGATTTGAAACATTAGGTGTGAGCAGTTCTATAAATGTTACCACCGAAGTCGTAAAAGCACCATTAAATTCCTTCATAAAAACAGCTTCAGGTTTCGGCGGTTGTAACGGTGCTTTGTTATTCAGTAAATAGCTTGTTCACAAGCCATTTATTTCTTATTTTAAACTGATGTTCCAATTTAAGCAGTTTAGTGTTGATCAAAGCAACTGCGCCATGAAGATAAATACCGATGGCGTGTTGTTGGGCGCACTGGCAGAAAGCGATGACTCAGCATTTGTATTGGATATTGGCACAGGTACGGGAGTTATTACACTGATGTTAGCCCAACGGTTTAAAAACGCAATTATCGATGCCGTTGAAATTGACGAATTAGCTGCAGCTACAGCAGCAGGCAATTTCAAAAACTCGGCGTTTGCACGTAGACTTAGTGTTTATGCTGTTGGATTTGAAGATTTTTTCCGAACATATCCCGACAAGAGATATGACCTAATCGTCTCTAATCCTCCGTTTTACATTAACTCACTGCATTCCCAAGTAGCAAAAAAGCAATTAGCAAAACATGCAGGCAAAGAGTTTTTTAAAAATATGCTGATTGCCGTTTCAAAACATCTGTCAGAGAATGGAGCTTGTTGGTTGATCTTGCCGCTAGAGACAGCCGAACTAGTAAAATCGATAGCCATCGGTGTGGGTCTATATGTCCAAAAAGGCATTTTTATAAAGTCGTTTGCCGACAAGGCTGCACATCGTGAACTGATGGTGCTTAGTCGCTCGAAAGGCAATCAACAACAAGATAATTTTGTGATTTATGAATCAACAGGCATTTATACCCGGCAGTATGAAAATGTCCTTAAAGACTTTTTTACGATATTTTAATCAGTACAAAGAATGGTTCGCATAGGCCTTATTTCAGACACTCATGGTTTTTTGGATGACCGGGTATTTAAGCATTTTGAAAATTGCGACGAGATATGGCACGCGGGTGATTTCGGTACCATAGAACTAGCTGATGCGTTAGCGGCCTTTAAGCCATTACGGGGCGTTTATGGCAATATAGATGGCAAAGAATTAAGGCAAACTTTTCCGGAGAATTTGCGGTTTACTTGTGAGGGACTGGATGTTTGGATCACTCATATTGGTGGGTATCCTGATAAATACAGCCCTGCTGTTAGAAAGCTCATTTATGATAATCCGCCCTGCTTATTCATTTGCGGACACTCACATATTTTGAAGGTGATTTTCGATAAAAAAATAAATTGCTTACATTTAAATCCGGGAGCCGCAGGAAAACAGGGATGGCATAAAACGCGCACACTAATGCGTTTTGCCATAGACGAAGGAAAAGTGAAGGATCTGGAAGTTATCGAGCTAAACAATAATATATAACGCTACTACCGCCTATGAAAGTAACAAAGACCCTCGGACAATTTATTATTGAAAAACAAGCTGATTTCCCTTTCGCTAAAGGTGAGCTTTCCAGGCTCTTAAGAGATATCGGAATAGCAGCCAAACTGGTTAACCGCGAAGTGAACAAAGCAGGTCTGGCTGATATTATTGGCGAAGCAGGAACCGAAAATATTCAAGGCGAAAATCAAAAAAAGCTGGATGTGTATGCTAATGAGCAATTCATCTCTGCGCTAAGTTATGGCGGTGAGTGCTGTATAGTTGTATCTGAAGAGAATGATGAATACATACATTTAGACGGTGAAGTCTCTAAAGAGGCTAAATATATAGTGGCTATTGACCCGCTTGACGGTTCCTCTAATATTGATGTAAATGTTAACGTTGGGACGATATTTTCTATCTATAGACGCAAATCAACCAGTGGTAAACCCACCATGGAAGACATTCTGCAAAAAGGGGTAGAGCAAGTAGCGGCAGGCTACGTAACCTACGGCTCGTCAACCATGTTGGTTTACACAACAGGCAAAGGTGTTAATGGCTTTACGCTTGATCCTTCTATCGGCGAATTCTGCCTTTCCCATCCTGATATGCGTATTCCCGAAGACGGTCACATTTATTCAATTAATGAGGGGCACTACACCCACTTTCCGGATGGCGTTAAAAAGTATATTAAATATTGCCAGGTAGAAGATGAGGCTACAGGTCGTCCTTATACCTCACGTTATATCGGCTCAATGGTAGCCGATCTTCACCGCAATCTTATTTTAGGCGGGATATTCATTTACCCGGTTACCGCTAGTGCGCCTAACGGTAAATTACGTTTAGTGTACGAATGTAACCCAATGGCTTTTTTGATTGAACAGGCAGGAGGGAAGGCAAGCAACGGCTATCAGCGGATTTTAGACCTTGATGTAAATGCATTGCATCAGCGGTCGGCTATCTTTATCGGCTCAAAAAACATGGTGAGTAAGGCTGAGGAACTGATGTCGTTCTTTTCGCCGCAGCAAACCAAGAAGAATTTTAATGGTGATGTAGTTATTCAGTAGCTGGAGCAATTACAGCAACCCACCCTTAGCCGCCTCCATTTCAAAAACAGAATCTATCAACAAGTCTTTCTGCTTAGCGGCCGCAACAGCCAGCTGGTCGCAGCGCTCATTTTCCGGGTGGCCATTATGGCCCCGTACCCAGTTGAACTTTACATTGTGCAATTTGCTTATCTCCAGGTATCGTAACCAAAGGTCCTTGTTCTTTTTATCCTTGAACCCCTTTTGTAGCCAGCCATACACCCAGCGCTTCTCTATAGCATCAATAACATATTTGGAATCGGAGCTTATCAAAACATCCTGATTAGGTTTTGTTAGGGCCTCCAGTCCTTTTATAACAGCCAGCAGTTCCATACGGTTGTTGGTGGTTTTGCGGAAACCTTCTGAAAGCTCTTTGTAATGCTTACCCGCTCGTAATATCACCCCATATCCCCCCGGACCCGGATTGCCACTTGATGCGCCGTCTGTAAAAATTTCAATCATTCGCCCCCCAGCCCCCTAAAGGGGGAGCCGTTGCGCGAAATTAAAAATAAAAATCTATCATTCCCCCTTCAGGGGGTTAGGGGGCTATATCTTCTTCCTTTTCAGGCGTAAAGAATTGCCTATCACCACCACATCCGAGAACGCCATGGTAAACGCGCCCATCATCGGGTTTAGAAAGCCTAGGGCAGCCACAGGGATAGCTATAATGTTATAAGCAAAGGCCCAAAACAGGTTTTGCTTTATGGTGAGCAGCGTATGCATGCTTATCTGTAAAAACTTAACCACCGTGCTTAGATCACTATTTAACAAAACAACCCTGGCCGACTGTATAGCTATCTGGCTGGCGCCGTTCATGGAGATCCCCACATCAGCACGGGTAAGGGCAGGGGCATCGTTAATGCCGTCGCCAATCATCAGGGTTTTGCCTTTCTTTTTGTAGATGTCAATAATGCTCAACTTTTCGTCGGGCAGCTTTTCGCCGTGCACATCATCTATGCCTATGGCGACTGCGACCTTTAGGCAGCGGTTTTGTTTGTCGCCGCTTAGCAGTACCGGCTTTATGCCCATCGCCTTAAGTTGGGCTATCAATCCGGCAGCCTCCGGCTTTATCGTATCATCAATCGCTATCTGTGCCAGCAGTACCTGGTTTTTGTAGAGGGATAGGTTATAATCCGTATCGGCAACCTTGCCGGCGCCTAAAAAGTAGCTATTGCCGTCCACATCTTCAGCGCGCATACCCAAGCCTTTTTCTTCTGTAGCAGAACGAAGGATAGTGTTAGTTTGTGGCAGCGCCTTTAGCTGTTCAACCAATGATACGGCAATAGGGTGATTAGACCTTTCCTCAATAGCGGTAATAATACCGCGGACTTCTTCGAGGCCCGCCCCATCAGTCAGTTTAATATCTTGTATGCTGAACTTGCCGGTAGTGAGGGTACCCGTCTTATCGAACACCACATATTTGGCGTCGGTAACAGCTTCCACTGTGTCGCCGCCTTTGATGAGGATGCCATTCTTGGCTGCACGACCCAGTCCAACCATAACGGCGGTTGGCGTAGCCAACCCCATGGCGCAGGGGCACGATATCACTAATACCGCTATGGCATTCATTAAGGAGATTTGTATACCCAGATCCCTAACAAAATAGGTAAGCAGGAATGTGACAAGCGAGATCAATATCACCGTAGGCACAAAAATAGCTGCCACCTTATCACCCAGCTTTTGAACGGGAGGTTTGGCAGCCTGGGCTTTTTTCATCAGCTCGATGATCTGCGAGAGGGTGGTGTTGGCGCCCACCTTAGTAGCCAGCATCGTAATATTACCCTTGATGACCAGCGTGCCGCCTATCACCTTGCCATATTTCTCTATGTCCACAGGGACACTCTCGCCCGTCAGCATGCTTTCATCAATCGAGGCCTCGCCCGAGAGCACTTCGCCGTCCACCGGGATCTTGTCGCCGTGTTTAACTATCAGGGTATCGCCGGGGCGCACGTCTTTGGCGCTGATTACCTCTACGCTGCCGTTGATGACGCGGTTGGCGGTGGTCTGCTGGATCTTCATCAGGTCCTTTACGGCTGATGTGGTTTGATTTACCGATCGCTTTTCGAAAACGTTACCCAGCAGTACCAGGGTAATGATAGTGGCGCAGGTCTCGTAAAATTGGTAGCGTGGGCCAAGGGTTTGCAGGGTACCGGCCAGGCTATACAAAAAAGCCGCCGTAGAGCCGATAAAAATCAGCACATCCATATTGGGTACGCCGCCCTTAACCGAGTTATAGGCGCTTTTGCCAAAGTGCAGGCATCCCACAATAAAAACCGGCAGGCACAATGCCAGCTGCACCCATGGCGAATGCAATATGTGCCAGGGCAGCACCATGTGCAGCAATAAAGGAGCGGTAAACGCGGCGCAGAAGATAAATTTATTCTCTACCTGCTCATAAAACTTAGGGGTGTGCAGGGCAGGGTCGTCAATTACTTTGAAGCCGAGGCCCTCTATGTCTTTTATAATTTGAGGCAGTGGGAGGGTGGCGGCGTTGGAGAATTTTACCTCCTCGCCGGCAAAATCAACAGTGATATCCTGTAATCCCTTCTTCTCCAGCAACCTGTGGATAGACATGGCGCAGTTATTACAATGCATCCCGGTTACGTTCAGTTCAATCAGTTGATCAGCCATGCATCAAATTTACGGCTTGTTTAGACGCGTTCTAAATATTTAGCGTAAGACTTTTGTAATTTTAAAAAATAGCTTGACTTTCACGCTCAATTTTATACATTTGCACTCTCCAAAACGGTAGATGTAGCTCAGTTGGTTAGAGCATCGGTTTGTGGTACCGAGGGTCGTGGGTTCGAGCCCCATCATTTACCCTAAAGCCTTTCAGGAAACTGGAAGGCTTTTTTTATGCCGAGTATTTCCGCAAAAACAGGTGATCCAAAAAATATGCGTCACACGTAAAAATCACCAAACAAAATCAAATATTCAGCTGATTATTAAATAGTTATAATCTTATAGTGAAACTACTTTTAAGTCAGTATTTTTAGCTGTGAAATATTGTAAGTTGCTAAATATCAATTGATTGTGAATTGCTAAAATTCATCGTTTTTTGGATCAATTTGGATCATTATGGATCACCTTTGGATCACCCATTTTTAGGGTACTGACAAAGTTGTGTCACCACTTTGCCTAAAATCTCTCCGTACCTTGCATAAAACCTTAAAAAATGGATCACAGATACGCAGCACTTTACCCTTCGCGCCCCGCCGAAATTGAATTGATACGAGACATGGCGCGCGGCGCTTTAACCGCCAAACAAAAAAAACAGTTGAATAAAGAGATATACACACCGCCCGACAGCAAGGACGCTTTTATTATGCGACCGGCGGCCGATTGGCTCAGCAACCGGGTGGTATCGGTTACGCCCGATAAGCTTTTCGGCGATTTTTGGTACCGTGGTGAGCTGTGCATTTTGTTTGCCGATACCAATGTGGGCAAATCTATCCTGGCCGTGCAGATTGGCAATGCCCTGAGCAGCGGCGAACCCGTGCCCATATTGGGTGCCGACCTGCCGCGCGAACCCGTTTTATATTTCGATTTTGAACTGAGTACAGAGCAGTTTGAGCAGCGGTACAGCAGCAGGGAACAGGGCCCTTATCCCTTTAACCGTAATTTTTACCGCCTGGTGCTAAACCCCGATGCCACGGGTGCGCAGAAGTTTAAAAACTATGCCGAGTACATGAATAACGCGCTGGAGAATACCATCATCAGCACCAAGGCGCGCATCCTTATTTTGGATAACATTACCTGCCTGCGCAGCGGCACCCATGCAGCCGAAAGCGCCATTAGCCTGATGCGCAACCTGCAGGCCATAAAGCAAAGGTACGGCCTGTCTGTACTGGTGCTGGCCCATACGCCCAAGCGCAACCCCGATAAACCCATCAGCAGGAACGACCTGCAGGGCAGCAAAATGCTCATCAATTTTGCCGACAGCGCCTTTGCCATGGGCGAAAGCCAGACCGAGCCGGGCACCCGTTATCTTAAGCAAATAAAACAACGGAGCGGCATCGAATATTATGGCGCGGCCAACGTGTGCCTTTGCCGCATTAACAAACGCGGTAATTTTTTAGAATTCGATTTTAAGGGTTACGACCCTGAGACGGCCCACCTGATGAACTATAAAGAGCGGCAGCGGCGTATTCTTGAAGAAAAGATAGACCAATTGCACAGGCAGGGTTTAAGCCTGCGTGCAATAGTGGCGCAAACGGGCGTGCCTTATACAAGTGTGTTTAGGTTGGTTAAACGGTTGGAGAAGGATGGGAGGGGGCCATAATCTACAATAAAAAAGCGTTTTGCGAGCAATAGCGTGGCAATCTCTATACGAATGGCATGCGGGTTACCACAAGCGGGACGCTTGGGGGGCGGGGGCAACACGGACATTTCGCCCGTAACTCCAAGTGTACACAGAACCGATTTATTATTATTAAAGATTATATTTATTATTATAATTGTATGTTATAAATAAACCTATCCAATTTATGAGCACTGAACAACCACTTAACAGCTGGGATCCATTAGATGGAAATATGGACCAAGAAATGATGAGTGCATCCGCAAAAAGGTCAATTACAAACATTTTAAAGTCTTATGTGGGAACGTTTGACCCGTTTGCCGAGTTGATACAAAATGCATTAGACGCCGTAGATAAAAAAGCAGAACAACTATCTGAAATTGGTTTAGTAGATGATTATAAAAAAAGCATTTGGTTATTTATAAATATAAAGAATAATAGTTTCACAATAGTTGACAACGGTATTGGTTTTAAGGAGCAGGAATTTAAGTCTTTTTTAGCCCCTAGCATTTCATTTAA
>CBFGNU010000197.1:0-7791 GCA_965650195.1 uncultured Mucilaginibacter sp.
TGGTGGTTGCGGCTTGCTGCGTTACCAAACTTATTGGTAAAATAAGGCAGCATAGCTTCAAGCACCCGTGGGTCCATCGGAGTAGTAGCATTGTTATCAAGGTATATTGGCAATTCCATAATTGTACTTAATCTAATATTAATACAAATATATGCATCTTTATTTAAAATCATTCTATGCAACACCGCTAAGCAAATAATTTACAATATTTGGACATGAACAAAGTTGAGCATATAGGCATTGCGGTAAATAACATGGCGACTGCTGTTTCGCTGTATGAAAAATTGCTTAATACAACTGTTTACAAAACCGAAGTCGTGGCAAGCGAGCAGGTTAAAACGGCCTTTTTGCAAAGTGGCCCCAATAAGATAGAGCTGTTAGAAGCGCTGTCTGACGATAGTGCTATAGCTAAGTTTATAGAGAAAAAGGGCGAGGGGGTACACCACATAGCTTTTGAGGTGGATGATATTGTTGCGGAAATGGCCCGGTTAAAAAGCGAAGGTTTTATTTTGTTAAGCGACGAGCCTAAAACCGGTGCCGATAATAAGTTGGTTTGTTTTGTGCATCCGAAGAGTGCTGGTGGGGTGCTGGTGGAGTTGGTGCAGAGTATTTAGTGGGCCGTTGTTTGAATTGAAATTTTTCGAGAATTGCGGATTGCAAGAGAAAAAATTCTTGTTCCAACTTAGTTAAATATTTATAATTTTAATCCTAGAATCCTTGTCATGATAATTAAACCAATATCACGCCTTTTTATTTTCCTCTTCCTTTTAGCAGCAAGTTTAAATTGCCGTTCGCAAGGAATAACCGAATTTGAGATTAAATTACCTGAACAGCCTACAGCGGGTGCTAAATATGGTAAATTCAGGTTTGTTGATCAACGAAGTAGTTTAATGTATATGGGTTTTGTGCAAACAGGTGGGTTTAACCGGAAGTCTATGGTTGTAGAAAAGGACCCAATTGAATTACAGCTGACAAATGTATTTAATGTTTTAGCCGATAAACAAAAAAGCGAGGAACTGTTGTTTCAATTAAGATATTGCAATTTTTCAGAGCAAAGCTCGTCATTTAGCGAGCACGGATACTTTGCTTTAAGAGCCAGATTATATGGCAAACGAGGAGATTTGTACCAAGTTATCTTAAGCATCGACACTTTGATAACGGTTTCGGCCATGGATGTTACTAATAAGTTGCTAAAAACCGCCGGCGAATCAATGATTGATTTAATTGCTTCTGGTTTAAAAAGGGATCCGGCTGGCATAACGTATACGTTCAACGATATTGTTAAAATTGACAGTTTGGAAAAGGCAGATTTGCCCGCATATAAAAATTCTACCCTGTTGGATGGAATTTACTTAAATTCTGGTTCTTTTTTAAAGCAGCAGCCAGATGCATTAATTAGTTCAGCAAAAAATGATGAGAAAAATATTTCAGCATACACCACAAATGAGCAAGGGAGCGAAAAAAAAGTGAAAGCTACGGATTGCTATGCGATAGTTTATCAAGGCAAACTTTACATTTCTTATTCGAAAATTTTTTATTACCTAAGCAAGGAAAATAATGATTTTACGCTTACCGCAAACATTCCTATCGGAACAGATCCTTATTCAGGGACATTTGTTACTTCAACAAATTATGGTATGACGGGTGGAATGAATGGTGGAGCTATAGGTGGTTTGATCGGTGCAACTGTAGATGTAGCGATGAGGCCGACACAAAAAGGGCTTTGGGTGAAACTTGATCACATAAGCGGCAGGCTAATGATAGTATATTAAAAATTATCAAAATACTATTTTACAAAACCAAAACATTTACTACATTTGCACCTCTTTTATAAGAAGTAAAGCAATGAAGAAAGATCTGCATCCATCAAATTATAGATTAGTTGTATTTAAAGATATGTCTAACGACTACTCTTTTATCACTAAATCATGCATCGACACCCGCGAAACTGTAAAGTGGGAAGACGGTAACGAATATCCATTAGTAAAACTCGAAATTTCGCATACTTCGCACCCTTTCTATACCGGTAAAATGAAACTGGTTGATACTGCTGGTCGTATCGATAAATTCCGTACACGTTACGCTAAAAAGTAATAACGTTATAAATTATTTGAAAGTCCCTGGCCTTTGCTTCGGGACTTTTTTTATTTTTGTTGCATGGCAATTATCCTGTTTGACGATAACTCGCATCAAACTTTATTACCGTTAACATATACCCGCCCCGTTGCCGACCTACGGATAGGCATACTTACTATTGCCGAAAAATGGGCAAAATACTTCGATTTAGGCTATTCTTTTAGCACTGCTGATTATCTGCAAGAGAAATTTCCGATGCAAATAGAGGAGCGTAATCTGTTCATCAATGGATCGGTTTGCCCTGATAATGAGTTGCACGAGGCCATTCTGAAGCTGCATGGCTCGGAAGCATTGGTCAAAGATGACCTGTTTATCGCCGCTAAGTTAAACCAACAGGATGCTGAGAAATTTGATGCCGCCAATTTATCAGCATATAAAATTGTTGATTATGCAGGTGAGCCCGTAACCGTAAAATATCCTGAAGACATTTTCAAAAAGAACGATATTGAACTGCGTAAGGATTTTAAGCTCCTTACAGAGGGCCGTACCAGCGCAGCCATATCATCAACCAATGTAATTATTGGTAATGATTTTTTTGCTGAAGAAGGGGCAGTGGCTGAATGTTCTACTTTTAACACTACCAGCGGACCAATCTATCTAGGTAAGCATACTGAGGTTTGGGAAGGTACCCACATACGCGGTCCGTTTGCTTTATGCGAGCATTCGCAGGTGAAGATGGGCGGTAAAATTTATGGTGCCACTACCGTCGGTCCATGCTCACGGGTAGGGGGCGAGATTAGCAATGCGGTGATATGGGGCTACTCATCCAAAGGACATGATGGCTTTTTAGGTAATTCGGTTTTGGGCGAATGGTGCAATATTGGTGCTGATACCAATAACTCCAACCTTAAAAATAATTATGGCGAAGTGAAACTGTGGGATTACCCATCAAGGCACTTCCGTAAAACCGGCCTGCAATTTTGCGGCCTCATAATGGGCGACCATTCAAAATGCGGCATAAACACCATGTTTAATACCGGTACGGTGGTAGGGGTGAGTGCTAATATTTTTGGATCGGGCATGCCATTAAACTTTGTACCCGATTTTGCCTGGGGTGGTGGAACAGACTTTGGCACTTATTCGCTTAAAAAAATGTTTGAAACCGCCGAACTCGTATACGTTCGCCGTGACCGAACTTTTGAAGAAACAGAAAAACGCATCCTGGAAAAAGTTTTTGAACTGACGAAGGAGTATAGAGAGATATTTTAATATTAGTGAGTAGTTGATTGTGTTAAATAGTGAATGGTTAACTCAATCAACCTAAAACAACTCAATCAACATAATCAACCAAAGAAATGAGAAAAAAAATTGTTGCCGGTAACTGGAAAATGAATATGGATTACAACGAGGGTTTGTCCTTGTTTTCTGAAGTGATCAATATGGTTAAAGACGAAGCTACCGGCCACCAGCAGGCTGTGGTATGCAGTCCGTTTATTCATTTGCACAGTCTGGCACAACTGGCTAAAGGCTACGCTAACGTATCAGTAGGTGCTCAAAACGCGCATCAAAATGAATCGGGTGCGTTTACCGGCGAAACCTCCGCAAAAATGATAAAATCTGTAGGTGCAGAATACGTTATCCTGGGCCACTCAGAGCGCCGCCAGTATTTTGGTGAAAGCAACGAACTGCTGGCTAAGAAAACTGATACCGCATTAGCTAATGATCTTAAACCCATCTTCTGTATAGGCGAAACCTTGCAAGAGCGCGAGGCTAATGAGCATTTCGGTATTATAAAAAGTCAGTTGATTGAAGGTGTTTTTCATTTAGATGAAACTGCTTTTGCCAAAATAGTTATAGCTTATGAGCCTGTTTGGGCCATTGGCACCGGTGTTACCGCGTCATCAGCGCAGGCGCAGGAGATCCACGCTTTTATCCGCAAAGAAATTGCTGCTAAGTACAGCCAGGCTGTGGCAGATGCTACTACCATTTTATACGGCGGCAGCTGCAACCCTAAAAACGCTGCCGAACTATTTGCCCAGGCAGATATTGACGGTGGTTTAATAGGCGGCGCGTCTCTAAAATCGCGCGATTTTACGGATATAGTAAAGGCGTTTAACTAGTTAGGGATTAGGATGAAGATTAAAGATTGGTGGATAACAAACAAAAACTGATCTTTAATCTTTATTCTTCATCTTTTAACCCGGCCATGAAAACCCTGCTAAAGCTCTTCCTCCCAACATTTATCCCGTACATGATATTTGCGAGGTATACTAAGTTGGACGACGCGCACAGGCATATTACAGAGCAAATAACCGAGATCTCGCTTACCAGTTTAATGTATTATTTCTGGCAATTGGGTTGGTTTATATACCCCATATTATTTCTCACCCAATACGTAGTCGTACTTCCCATTTGGGATAAACTGAATGCCAGGTTGTTCCGGGCTATGTTTATTACTTTGCTTTGGGTGTTGTCGGCAAGTTTGCTGTTATCCGTTGGTGTTAGCTATGTAATTTGGGATACAACGTTGGGCACAGACAGTCTGTACAGGTCAATCGGCGCGCTGTTTGGTGTGCAGGGAATGTACTGGCTCATCAACATATTACTATTATTTATTATTGACTTTATAGCTCAAAAAGCAAAAAAGGAAAAAATTGAAGAATGAACTACTACGAAATGTCTTTTACCGTTGAAGATGAAGAGGGCTACCGCCGCGACTTACTGATAAACGCCTTAGGCGAAGTGGGTTTTGATACTTTTGAAGAGACAGAAAACGGTTTTAACGCTTATATACCTGTTGACGATTTTAACGAAGAACTGCTTACTGCAACGTTAAACCCTTTTTACGAACAGTTCCCGTTTAGTCATAAAGCCACCTTTATCGAACAAAAAAACTGGAACGAGGTATGGGAAAGCAATTTTGAACCCATTGTTATAGGCGACCATATCTCTGTGCGAGCCACGTTTCATGAGCCGCGCCCGGATGTGAAGTATGAGATCGTAATAGACCCTAAAATGGCCTTTGGCACAGGGCACCATCAAACCACATCGATGATATTGCAACTAATGCTGGATGAGGACTTTACCGGTAAAAAGGTATTGGATATGGGCTGCGGTACCGGCATTCTAGCCATAATGGCTGCTAAATTAAACGCTGCTGATATTACAGCTATTGATTACGACCCTGTTTGCTATGAGAGTACTATAGAGAATTCACAGCTTAACGGAATAACAAATATCAAGGCACTATGCGGATCAAAGGAAGCTATCCCCGCTGAGCAGTTTGATATTATATTGGCCAACATAAATCGTAACATACTGTTAGATCAAATGGATAAATATGCCGGAGTATTAAAAGCAGGCGGCGCCATATTTTTCAGTGGATTTTATGAAACACCCGATCTTGATATTATCACGCAGGCGGCTAGCCAGCTTTGTTTAAGTTATATATCGCACAAAAAAGACAAAGACTGGGTGGCGGCAAAATTTGTAAAACTTAGCTAAATAATATGAGAATACATTTTATAGCTATCGGCGGCGCGGCAATGCATAATCTTGCCATCGCGCTGCATAAGAAAGGATTTGAGGTAACCGGATCAGACGATGTGTTGTTTGAACCCTCAGTTTCGCGCCTTAAAAAGCATGGCATATTACCTGCCGAAAATGGCTGGTATCCTGAAAAGATTACTGCAGACTTGAATGCAGTTATACTAGGTATGCATGCCCGTGTGGATAATCCTGAACTGCTTAAAGCGCAGGAGCTGGGTTTAAAAGTATACTCATATCCCGAATATGTTTATGAGCAATCAAAAGATAAGCAGCGTATAGTAATAGGTGGTAGTCATGGTAAAACTACCATTACGTCTATGATATTGCATGCCTTGCAGGCGGCGGGTAAAGATTTTGACTATCTGGTTGGCGCACAGCTGGAAGGTTTTGACACGATGGTAAAGCTAACCGCCGAAGCACCGGTTATGGTTATTGAGGGCGATGAATACCTGGCTTCACCTATTGACAGGCGGCCCAAATTCCATTTGTACAAAGCCAATGTGGGCATAATAAGCGGCATCGCCTGGGACCATATCAACGTATTCCCGACTTTTCAGGGCTATATTGATCAGTTTAAAATATTTATTGATACCATACAACCCGGCGGCAGGCTGATTTACAGCGAGGACGACGAGGTTTTAAACAAGGTTGTTACCGAAAGCACAGCCACCATAGATAAGCTGCCCTATACTTTGCCGGAGTATGTAATTGAAAACGGTATTACAACTATTATTTCCGAAGGAAAAAAATATCCCCTACAGGTTTTTGGCGAGCATAACCTGCTGAACATGCAGGCGGCTCGCTTAGCCTGCGAAAGTCAGGGTATTTCTTCCGCTGATTTTTACAGTTACATAACCACATTTAAAGGTGCGGCCCGCCGGTTGGAGCTTGTCGGGAAAAACGAAACGGCGGCTTTATATAAAGATTTTGCGCACTCACCCTCAAAACTATCTGCAACTATTCATGCCGTTAAAACGCAGTTCCCGCAGCGGAAATTGATAGCTTGTATTGAGCTGCACACCTTTAGTAGCCTCAACAAGGAGTTTTTAGCAGAGTATGCCGGCACAATGGATGAAGCAGATGAGGCAATTGTCTTTATAGATAATAAAACTTTCGAGCAGAAGAAAATGGAGCCTTATCCGGCGGAAGTTGTGGAGCAGGCTTTTGCTCGTTCCATCACATTTTTTAACCAGCCGGCGCAACTTAAAACTTATTTGGAAAACGCAAAATTGCTGAATGCTAATTTGTTAATGATGAGTTCAGGAAATTTCGGAGGGATAGATCTTATTGAACTAAAAAATAAAATATTATAATTATTATTTGGTTTTCAAAAAAAATAGTAACTTTATTAACTATTGAGAAACCCTTACCACTATTTGAGCTAAAATGAAGTCATTAGGAAAAAAAATCAGGTTACTACGTCATCAAAAAGGATGGAGCCAGGAAGATGTTGCAAAACGCCTTGACATATCTATTCCTGCTTTTTCCAAGATCGAAACCGGGATAACAGATATCAACCTGTCTCGTTTAGAGCAGATCTCTACCCTGTTTGAAATGACGGTGGTGCAGTTGCTTACCTTTAACGACCACGAACAAGAGCAAAAATTTGTTAATGAACTGGAGGTGGTAAATAAGAAGTTAACCGATCGGGAGATAGAGATAATAGACCTGCAAAAGAAAGTTATTGAACTTTTTGAAGAGTTACGCCATAACAAAGCTACTGCTTAAGCTAGTAAACGTAATTTCTGCCCTTAAAAAATATAACGCATAGTAAGATGCTTGTTGGCAAATGTTGCGCCCATTGAGTGGTGAAGCGCCAACATTTTCTCATTAAAATCTCCTACCCACGATAGTTCCAAGGTATCATACTGATCAAGCGGTAAAACATAATCGCCTAAAGTGATAAACAAGGCCGACTCAATGCCGTGATTTTGAAACTTTTTCTTCGTCCCCATTACAATGGCACGCATACGGTTAACACCCTTCCATCTGCGGTAAACAAATATTAATTTCCCTATCAGGTTCAGTTTGCCTTTAAGCGGTTTTATCATTTGGTTGGCATCCGGCAGTACAATATTAAATGCGGCGGGTTCGCCGTTTACATAGGCAAACCATATCAGCTTTTCATCTAAAATGGGTTTCATTTTATTAAAGCTTTCCAATATG